>JAUVDU010000017.1 GCA_030595135.1 Deltaproteobacteria bacterium
CGAAGTACGCCCTATCATGGCTGGGCTTTAAAGCAGCATATTAAAGAAGCGTTATGCAAAAAAGGGTTTTCTCTGGTTGAGGTGTTTAGTCCTTGTCCGACCAATTATGGGAAATACAACGAGATGGGAGATCCTTTAAAAATGCTGGGCTGGCTCAAGGAGAAAGGGGTCTCTCGCGAAAAATATGAGCAATTAGGAGAGTCAGAAAAAGAGGACTATTTTGCCCTCGGCACATTTTGCGACCGCAACAGTCCCGATTTCAATAGCCGGTATGAGGAAATTCGGGCAAGGGCAACGGGTAAAGGATGAAGGATAAAACTAACACTTATGAAATTATTTTAGCTGGCTCAGGTGGTCAGGGTTTGGTTTCATCGGGTATTATGTTGGGTGAGGCGGCCATTCTGGAAGGAAAACAGGTTATGCAGGCTACCTCATATGGAATTTCTCAGCGAGGTGGGCTGGCTTCGGCCGAAGTAATAATTTCTTCTGCCGAGATTCTTTTTCAACATGTGCAGAACCCGAATCTGGTTTTAGCGCTTACCGAGGAGAGCCTGAATTTGTACCTGCCGCCGGCTCAATCGGGGGCCGCAATCTTTTACGACACGACGCTGATCCAAAAACATGAGGGAAGTAATCTCTATGGCTATCCTTTTACCGAAATGGCCAACGAACTCGGGCATCCGGGAGTTGCAAATATAATTGCCCTCGGGGTCATGATCGGCAAAAGTAAAATGATAAAATATGCGAGTATGGAGAGAGTACTGCGAAAACATTTTTCGGGCAAAGTATGCGAAATGAACGTCAAAGCTCTACATCAAGGAAGGAGTATCGGCGAAGGGGAGAAGAATAAATGAGGGGCAAATATAGATCATGAGTTGCGCAATTGGAAATGCTAAGGCTTTATCCCCATGTCGGGAAGCATGTCCGGCGGGCATTGATGTACCTCGCTATATCAGGCATATCAGAGATGGAAATTTCGCTGCAGCCTTAAACACGATTAGAGAAAAAATTCCCTTTCCTGCGATATGTGGTTACGCTTGTGTTGCTTACTGCGAGCTTAAATGTGCCCGGATTCAGTACGACGAGGCCATTGCCATAAGGTTGCTCAAGCGAGCGGCGGCCGAATACGGAGAGAGCGTGGTGCAAAAGAATGCTGCTCCAACCGGTAAAAAAGTTGCGGTGGTCGGTTCAGGGCCGGGAGGTCTGACGGCAGCTTACTATCTTGCTCGCAAAGGTCATCAGGTTACGGTTTTTGAATCCTTGCCCGAGGCGGGTGGTCTGCTGCGCTATGGCATACCTGAATATCGTCTGCCGAATGAAGTCATAGATCAAGAAATCGCCGCAATTTGCAATCAGGGTGTTAAAATTAAAACCGGTAGCCGGATTGAAGTACCGGCTCAACTGTTGGAAAAGGGTTTTGCGGCAGTTTTGGTTGCCAGTGGTGCATGGCAATCCCGAAAGCTGGGGATTGAGGGTGAAGAGTTATCTCATATTCTGGAGGGAATATCCTTTTTAAGCGACGTGAATTCCGGGAAAAAGCCCGCAATCGGTAAACGTGTAGTGGTTGTCGGAGGTGGTAATACGGCTATTGACGCCGCCCGTTCAGCTTTGCGCTTGGGGGCTGATGTCGATCTCCTTTATCGTCGGACGAGATCGGAGATGCCGGCTAGTGTTCTGGAAATAGAAGAAGCTCTTGCGGAAGGTGTCAGCATAAAATTTTTGACGACACTGGTTAAAATTTCAGAAAATAGCGTCGACTGCATAAAAATGGAGCTTGTTTTAGTCGATGCCGATGTCGGAGACCGGCCGTCGCCGCCGCCGCTGCCGATTGCGGGAAGTGAATATCGCGCCGCCTACGATACGGTTATCATCGCCACCGGTCAGTTTGCCGAGGCTGGCGCATTGGGGCTTGCGGCTAAATCTGATGGCACAATTCAGGTTAACGAAAACGTCTTGACAACTTCTCTGCCGGGAATTTTTGCCGCTGGAGATGTGGTGACCGGGCCCTCTTCAATTATTGAAGCAATAGCTCAAGGAAGAAGGGCCGGCACCTCTATCGATATCTATTTGGGCGGCGATGGAATTATAGATGATGGGGTTAACGGCAAGGAAGAAGAACTTTCAAACAATAGTGTTGTCTTGGGTGTGATCCCAAGTCTTATCCCGGAGACCGAGCCTCGCGGAACAACTCGACCTGACCGCGAAAAAAGATCTTTAGAGCCACGCCTTTGCGGATTTGCTCTTACTGAGAGTGGCTATGATCGAAAAACTGCAATTAATGAATCTTGCCGCTGTTTGTCATGTGATATTCGTGATTACAATGTCGAGGTGAATGTTCTATTGTGTAAAGCTTGCGGATATTGTAAAGAGGTTTGCTCGTTGAATGTTTTTCAATCATCTGATACATTCAATCCCGGCGGTTATCATCCCCTGATTGCAACGAATACAGATCGTTGTGTCGGCTGTCTCAATTGCCTCTATATTTGCCCGGATTTTGCAATTCAAATAAAAGAAAAGGCATAAAAATATGGGAATCTTTTTTGCTTCGTTGTTGGCTCTCATTCTGGGTTATGTTGTCTATGGAACCATCGTCGCCAAAATTTTTGGTGAAGATGAGAGCCGCAAGACCCCGGTTGAGGAGCTTGAAGACGGGGTCGATTTTGTCCGCATGCCGACCTGGAAAATCTTTCTTATTCAGCTCCTTAATATTGCCGGGGTCGGACCTATCTTTGGCCCGATTCTCGGAGCTCTTTATGGTCCGGTTGCCTTGATATGGATTGTTATCGGGTCTATTTTTGCCGGGGGTGTGCATGACTATTTTTCCGGGATGCTTTCGGTTCGTCACCGGGGCGAATCGATTCCGGAGATTGTCGGATATCATCTGGGTGACGCGGTCAAGCTCTTTATGCGGGGCTTTTCCGTTATTCTTTTAGTGTTGGTCGGTATTGTTTTTGTGTCAAGCCCGGCCCAATTACTGACAAATCTTATCAATGTCCCGATGCCGGTATTGGTGGCCATTATTTTTGCCTACTATTTTATCGCTACAATGCTGCCGGTTGACAAGGTCATCGGCCGTATCTACCCTTTTTTTGGTGCCGCCCTGATCTTTATGGTTATCAGCCTGATGGTTATGTTGATAGTCAATGGCTATGAACTTTTCCCTCAACGTACCTTGAGCAATCTAAATCCCAATGACCTGCCCTTGTGGCCTTTGATGTTTATTACGATCGCCTGTGGTGCCTTAAGTGGTTTTCATGCGACTCAGTCGCCGATGATGGCTCGCTGTCTGCCGAATGAGCGTGTCGGGCGACCGATTTTTTACGGGGCGATGATTGTTGAGGGCGGCATCGCTCTGATTTGGGCGACATTGGCGATGTCCTTTTTTTCCAGTCCCGACGAACTCAACCAAGTATTGAATACCGGCGGTCCGGCTCTGGTTGTTAACGAGATCTCGCGTACCCTGCTTGGCGGCGGCGTCGGCGGGCTGCTGGCGATTATCGGTGTTGTCATTTTGCCGATCAGTTCAGGTGATACGGCCTTTCGCAGTGCCCGTCTGATTATTGCCGATTTCATGAAATTTCCCCAAAAAAGCGTTATCAAACGGCTGCTTATCGCAATTCCACTTTTTGTCGTCGGCTTTATCGTCTCTAAAACCGATTTTAATATTCTTTGGCGCTATTTTGGTTGGGCTAACCAGACGCTGGCTGTGATTGTTCTCTGGACGGCCGCCGCCTATCTCAAACAGCAGGGGCGTTTACACTGGATTGCAACCCTGCCGGCACTGTTTATGACGGTGGTGGTCACCTCTTTTCTCGGTTATTCGAAGATTGGTTTCTCGTTGTCGATGCCTGTGGCCACCGGCCTCGGGATAGCGGTTACTCTTCTCTGTATAACTCTTTTTTTCCTCAAGATTAAACCGGAAGAACCGGGTGGTAACTAATAATTTTGCAGAATATCTTTCGACGTATCTATAACGCTCCATATCTGCTTTTGACGATGGCGGTTTTTTTCTGGTCGGTTAACAGTATTGTCGGCCGTTTCATGCGTCTTGAGGTGCCGCCTATTGCTTTAGCCTTCTGGCGTTGGGCCGGAGCTTCGCTGTTGATCTTCTATTTTGCCTGGCCGCAGTTGAAAGAGGATTGGCCGATTATCAGGCGTTATCTACCTCTGCTTTTGCTGCTCGCCTTGACCGGGGTAGCGATGTTCAATACATTGCTCTATAGCGGCTTGCAGGAAACCGTTGCTTTGAACGGTTTCCTGATTCAATCGACGATGCCGATTTTGATCATGCTTTTCTCCTTTTTTCTTTTTCGTGATAAAATCAGCCATCTCCAGGGGGTGGGGGTCGCCCTGTCGCTTATCGGGGTGGTGATCGTGATTGCCCGGGGTGATATTGAAGTGCTCCGTTCTCTTTCGCTCAATCGCGGAGATATATTGATTTTTATTGCTGCAATCGGGTATGCCGTCTATTCGGTAATGCTGCGTCAGCGACCGACGCTCCATCCTTTAAGTTTTATCGCTTTCACGTTTGTCACCGGCACCCTGATGCTGTTGCCCCTCTATGTCTGGGAAACGGTTACGGTCAAGGCGCTAAGCTTGAATGGCCCGACCTTGTTGACGATTGCTTATGTCTCGATTTTCCCTTCTATTGTCTCCTATTTTTGTTATAATCGCGGCATCGAGCTGATCGGCGCTAATCGGGCCGGGCTTTTTATTCATTTGATGCCGGTGTTCGGCACCATCATGGCGGTGCTTTTTCTTGGTGAAACGTTTTTCTGGTTTCATGGCGTCGGTATCGTCATGATCTTTGTTGGTATTGTTTTAACTTTGCGACACTCCAATTGATGGTATAAAAATGAGAACATATCTTGACTGTCTGCCCTGTTTTATGAATCAAATTGTTCGCGTCGGGCGCTTGCTTGAACTTCCGGAAGCCGATTGTCTGGCGATGTTGCGTGAATTTGCCGGTCGTTTTGATGAAATTAAACTGGAAGACCCGCCGCCTAAAACTGCGATTACACTTTACAATATGATCAGTCGTTATTCAGGGCGCAATGATCCTTTTAAAGAGATCAAAAGAGAGAGTACTGAAAAAGCTCTGGCTCTCTATCCGGAGTTGAAAAAAAGGGTGGAGCTTTCAAACGTTCCTCTGAGCCTCGCGGCGAAATTTGCGGTGGCCGGTAATGTTATAGATTTTGGCGTTGCTTCTCAATTTGATCTTGCTGCCGAAATTGATCGGGTTGTCGACGACGGTGCTTTCGGGCACTGGCACGAGAAAAGTTTTTTTGCCGCCCTGGAAAAGGCCGAATGGCTTCTCTATCTTGGCGATAATACCGGAGAGACGGTCTTGGATCGGCTCTTTATCGAAACTATTACCAAAGAAACCGGTACCCCGGTGAGTTATGTGGTTCGGGAAAATCCGATTATCAATGATGCGATTTTAGAAGATGCCCTGGCGGCCGGTCTTGATGGTTGCGCCGAAATTATTTCGTCAGGCTGTTCAGCTCCGGGAACCGTTCTTGATCTTTGTCATCCGGAATTTCTCAAGCTCTTTTATAATGCGCCGTTAATCGTCAGCAAGGGCCAGGGTAACTACGAGACCCTCTCGGGGGTTGATGCCCCAATCTTTTTCTTTCTTAAAGCGAAATGCAGTGTTATAGCCGATCATCTGGGAGTCCAGCTCGGTGATCTGGTTTTGACTAAGGAGAATGAGTGATGCAAGAGACTATCACTGTTAAAGGAATGTCCTGTCAGCATTGTGTTAAGGCCGTGAGTGCAATTTTAAATGAGTTTGCCGGGGTTAGTGAGGTTGCCATTGATCTTACTTTAGGTAGCGTGACTTTTAAGGCGGAAGTCGCAATAGATCTTCAAAGCCTGGGTCATAAACTCGATGAAGCCGGTTATGAACTCGTCTGAGCGAGCTCTTGAGACCATTGCCGTCGGTGGTATGACTTGTGCCGCTTGTGTGCGGCGGGTTGAAAAAACGTTGGAAAAAATTCCCGGTATTGCCCAGGCCCGGGTTAATCTGGCTACCGGTCAGGCTCTGTTGCTCTCGGATAAAGATCTGGGGGTAGACCTTGTTGCTGTCGAAGAAGCGATTATAAAAGCCGGATTTTTCTATCGAGGAAAAGCTGCCGACAGATCGCTGACGACGCAAGAGAGAGAACAGAATCAAGAAGAGAGAGCCCTGACTGTCAAAGTGGTTGCCGGAATCAGTTTAAGCCTCTTGGTGATGGTCGCCTCAATGCCCGGACTGATTCCCGGATTGAACCAAATCCCCGCCTTCTTTTTGCACGCTTTTGCTTGGGGTTTGACCAGTGTCGTCATCTTCTGGGTTGGCGGCGGCTTTTTTCGCTCCGCTTTTGCCGCCCTGCAACAGCGATCAGCGGATATGAACACCCTGGTGGTTTTGGGCTCAATGGCGGCCTACGGTTATTCCGTTCTGATTTTCTTGATCCCCGATTTTGTGACTTCCAACTCAAGTCCCAATATTTTGCCGCATCTCTATTTTGATGGGGCGGCCATGATCGTGTCCCTGGTTCTGCTTGGGCGTTTGCTGGAATTTCGCGCCCGGCGCAAAGCTTCACAGGCGATTCGCAAACTTTTGGCTCTGCAGCCTCCCGTAGCGCGAGTGGTGCAGGGGGAGGAATTTCTTGAACTGCCGGTTGCCGCCTTGAAAAACGGTGATCTGATCCAGATTCGTCCCGGTGAACGCCTGCCGGTTGATGGTCTGTTGTTGACCGGAACTTCAACCGTAGATGAATCAATGTTGACCGGTGAAAGCCTGCCTCGACGTAAAGAGTCTGGTGATGAGCTCTTTGCCGGCACCCTGAACCAGTTGGGGACTTTTATTTTCAGGGTTACTCGTATCGGAACCGAAACCACTTTGGGGCAGATTATCAAGCTGGTTGATGAGGCCCAGACTCGCAAGGCTCCGATTCAACGTTTTGCCGACCAGGTCGCCGGAGTTTTTGTCCCGGTGGTTCTGGTCATTGCCATAATCACTTTTCTCGTCTGGAATTTTCTCGTCCCTGAGCCTTCCTTTAATCAAGCTTTGCTCAATGCGGTTTCGGTTCTGATCATCGCCTGTCCCTGTGCCATGGGTTTGGCGACCCCGACCGCGATTATGGTCGGTACCGGCATCGGCGCCCGGCACGGTATTATTTTGAAAGGGGGAGAGGTTCTTGAACGGGTGCATCGTTTAACGACGGTGGTTTTTGATAAAACCGGCACTTTAACGACCGGTTCTCTGCGTTTAACCGCCATCGAGTCTGAAGCGGGCTGGACACAGGATCAAATACTGCGACTCGCCTTTTCTTTGGAAAATATGTCGGAGCATCCCCTTGGCGCGGCGGTCGTGACCGCCGCTGGAGAGAAAAATCTTGCCCCTGAACCGATTACCGATTTCAAGGTTCATCCCGGTCTCGGGGTGCAAGGGATCTCTCATAATAAACCGGTTTTTTTGGGCAATGCGAGGTTCTTTGTCGAACAGGGGATAGTCGTTGCAGAACATCTTCTAAAACGTATCACCCTCTTGGCGGAATCAGGAGTGACGGCAATTTTGGTTGGTGAGGGAGAGAGTGTTATAGGCCTTTTGGGCTTGGCCGATGAATTACGCCCGAGTGCCGAATCCGCTTTGGAAATTCTCAACCGTATGGATATAAAGCTGGTTCTTTTAAGTGGTGACAACCGACAGACTGTTGCTGCGGTGGCCCGACATCTCAATTTTACCGAGATTCATGCCGAACTTTTGCCCGCTGATAAGATCGCTAAAATCGAATTGTTGCAAAAACAAGGTGAGGTTGTCGCCATGGTTGGTGACGGGATTAATGATGCTCCGGCCCTGGCGGTTGCCGATCTCGGAATTGCCATCGGAGCCGGCAGCGATATTGCTATTGAAGCCAGCGACATCACGCTTGTCAGTGATGACCTCAATCATGTGGCTGCCGCTATTAGACTCTCCCGGGCAACCCTGAAAGTAATTCATCAAAACCTCTTCTGGGCTTTTTTCTATAATTCTGTCGGCATCCCCATTGCCGCCGGTATCCTCTCTCCCTGGGGCATCACCCTAAATCCGATGATCGCAGCCGGGGCCATGGCCTTAAGCTCGGTCTCGGTAGTTATGAACTCTCTGCATTTACGTCGTCTGGAGTTCTAAAAGTTCAAAGCAACGAGGACTACTGGAGTTCCGGGGTACCTGGGCTGTTTTGAAAAATTTTAATCTTTCAACTATGTTTTTTGTGTTAAAAGCAATCAGTTTGTCCGAATTCTGTTGCAAATAGTGCAAGATCTTCAACATCCATATTGCCTGATTGGACTTGAAGAGTAATGCCGGCTAAGTCACCTCCATCGACATCCCCGTCATGATCCATATCGTAAATACAGGGACAAACCGGTTGAGGAGTAAAACTCACGCCGTCGACCCATAGGATAAATCCGGAATCCCAAGTGTCGGCATGGATCTCCAGGAAACGGATGTCAGAGAGAACCGGCGATCCCACAGTGATTCTTTGCCAGCCATTTTTCTCTGTGGGTGAGGCATCCAGCGGGATTTCGTATGAGTGCCAAGCGTTTCGGCACTCATTGAGTAGAGGATAAGGGTTTCCGTCTTGATAATACTGATATTCAAAATAGTTATCAAACGAATAAATGAGTTGAATCCGTGGACTTAAATTTTGAAAGCCGAAAGGACTTGTGTTCTCCGCATAAAAGCTGACATCAAGGTAATTTACAGAGTCTAAGTTCCAGTGGGCCGAGAAATCCTGGGGATAACGGACATAGGTGTCAAACGCTCCGTTGGTAACAAACTTTAAGATTGATGTGATCTATATTTTGTAATAGTTCAGTCATTTCATAAAGTTATAAGGCAATGTTAAAGTTACTTATTGTTCGTACTGTGTAGGTGGTTTGTTATTTTAATCTGGCCCCGCTGTTCACCGGGACAAGTTAAAGCTGCATCATTTTTGCAATCTCGACCATGCGTTTGCCGAGATTTCTGGCGGTGGTAATGCCGGTTGAGTCGGCTTTATAACCATCGGGATGCTTGCCCCAGGCGGCACCGCCAAAATGGTCGCCATCTCCGACAATGATCATATCGTGGATCATCATACCCGCATGAATTGCCTGAATGGTTAATTCCTGACCACCGTTGCGTGAGCCACCTACGGCTATCGCTCCACCGAGTTTGTTTCTGAACATAAACCCATTACGCCTGAAAAGAACAGACCGGTCGATAAATGCTTTGGCCTGACTTGACATACAGCCCATATAAACCGGGCTTGCCACGATGATACCCAAAACTTCGGGATCTGCAAGTTTGGGTATCAGTTGCCGGAAATCATCATCCTGGCTGCATATCAGACCTTTTTTACATGCGTCGCACGAGATGCACCCATGAATTTTCAAGTCTACAAGATCGATTGTTTCAACATCAATGCTTTTTCCTGAGGCATCAGCAGCAAGCTTTACCTCATCAAGGCATTGTTCCAACATACAACAAGTGGACTGGTTTTTTCTCGGACTCGCCGATATACCTATAATCTTCATTTATTTTACTCCGAAAACCAGGAATAGTGCCTCGATATGGTGCCATTCGAGATCGCCGTTAACCGGGTCGGTGAAAATAGTGGTGAGGGTCTTTTGGTGTTTGGCTTTCATTTCAAAAAAAGGTAGCACATAATGATTGTATCTGCAAGTAGAAGATAATTGCGGATTTACATTTAAATGAGAAGAGCGGCGATTGTGAATAAGGCTTTTTAAATGGCTTAAAGCAGGTATTTACTTTATCGTTTCAATAGGTTATAAACTGAATCTCAATGAGATGTTAATTGAAAGTTGTCCTCCCGATTTTATCTGATAAAGGAGTTTTGGATGTCTAAGTTTGAAAATGTAACAGTTGTGAAAAACGCAAATATTTATTTCGATGGCAAGGTGACCAGTCGCACTATTGTGTTTAATGACGGCTCGGAGAAAACATTGGGCATCATGCTGCCTGGTGATTATGAGTTCAATACAGATGCAAAAGAACTTATGGAAATCATGTCAGGCGAACTTGAGGTACTGCTTCCACAAGAATCAGGTTGGAAGAAAATTACTGGTGGCGAATCATTTGAAGTTCCGGAAAAGTCAAAGTTTAAACTAAAAATAAAATCAATCACAGACTATTGCTGTTCATTTTTAGCGTAAAAATTTGATGGAGATTTCCTATGGCAACCGCCAAAAAAGATCAGAATATCATGCAGCCCAAATTAAACACCAACCCGACTTTACCCAACCTCTGGGTCGACAGCCTGAATGTGGCGAGCAGAGAAGATAATATTTGTGTATTACGTTTTTTCACTTCGCTACCGGAAGGCTTTTTCGAACAAGTTCGGGTTATGACTGACAAACAAAAGTTGAAAAAATTTGTTGATGCTCTCTGCAACACCCTTAACTATTACCCAACTAAAAAACAGCCGCCTATAAAAGGGAAGAAAGAGCCACTTTCCCATTAAAGCCAAATAAAAAGCCCCGCCTGTAAAGCGAGGCTTTTTATTGCCACTCTCAACTATTCTTTATCCATTATTACTGAATCCGGCGCAGCCGGATCTTTTTAATCACCAGAACCCGGCCATTGGCCACCGTCAATTCCCAGCGGCGCAACTTATGTTGGTATATCCATAACTCCACATTGCGGCTTCCGAGCGGGCCGGTAACTTCGCCGATATCGCTTTTGTAGACAGGCGAGCCGAATAAAGTTATTACATCAAAGGCACTGTCACCGGCGCAGATTTTGCGGTTGTTGTAGCGCATACATTCGTCCGCTATTGCCGCTCCGGCTACTGTGGCGCCGACGCTGAAAACCAACAACATGGCTATGATTATTATGGTTCGCTTCATCGGTAAACCCTCCTTACAATTAATCCTAACCTCTTTTCCTCAGTTTCGCAACCTAACTTTTATGATACCATCTCCTCCAGCTTTTCAAACTCTACGGGGGCTCCGTTTTCCACTATCTCTTCCCATTCAGACATGTTCATTTCCTTTTTTTTCTTTTTTCTTGAAAAATATTGGCTGGAAGTTTGTTTGATGATTTGCTATCATGTTAAGAATGTTGTTGGTTTGTAATAACGAATTTGAGCGACGATGTGACTAACTCAATCTATTGAAAGGATTCTTAAAAATGGCAAAATTACCGGAAATAGTCAATGAAGCATGGATAAACCGTGAAGAAAGAACCATTTTTACAACAGTTGATAAGGACGGTATTCCCAATTCCGTATACATCACCTGCACAGCCCGGTACGGCGAAGATCTGATTGTTATTGCTGATAACTATTTTGATAAAACCAAAAAGAATATCTTTTCCGGGAGCAAGGGTTCAGTTCTTTTTATCACTAAGGATGGTAAGGCATTTCAGGCCAAAGGTACTATTGAATATCACAGAGAAGGTGAGGTCTTTGAAGATATGAAGACCTGGAATCCGGAAAAGCACCCAGGTCATGCCGCCGCAGCATTAAAGGTGGAAGAGGTCTATAGTGGGGCAGAGAAGGTTTTTGGCTAGGAGCCTGCCCGAGAAGGCTCTTTTTCCCCAGCTCATCGTTATTTTTTGAAAATAATGCTCGGAATACTATGTGTACGTAAAGCCTCTTTTTCTCTATTCTATAAATAAACCAAAAAGCATAATCTCCAACTAAAATTGATTATTGACACAGATTAACACTAAAACTTTTTAGAAAAAAAGTTTTATCAAAAG
>JAUVDU010000388.1 GCA_030595135.1 Deltaproteobacteria bacterium
TGGCTGATTATTGGCAAATACCGGTTTTCATCCTAAGTGACCAGGCTCAGGCCAGTGCCAAGTGCAGTGTTAACGAATTTAATCTTAAAAAAGTAACCATTGATCGCGGAGCCATCGCCAACGAACCGAAAAACAGCGAAATGTTACGACGCTACGAGATCACGGAAAACGGCATCTCTCCCCGGGCCTTTCCCCAACTCTCGCAATGGCTTATCTCTTGCGACAGTCATGAACATAATGAAATCGGTCAGCTTAGTGATGATATTGAAAACCGCAACCGCCAACATAAAAAAAGAATGCGTAAGCTGAAAAACTTGGCTGCCACCCTGCCCGCACCCGAAATTATCGGGGCTCCGGCTGACAACCTTCTCATCTGCTGGGGTTCAACTGTCGGCCCGGTACTGGAAGCCGCAGAAATTTTCCGCGCTCAAGGAAATAAGCTGGCTATCGCCGTCTTTCAATATCTTTATCCTCTTAACCGTGAACGAATCGAAAAGGCTCTGGACCCTTTCAAAAACATCTACACAATTGAGGGCAACTACAGCGGCCAACTTGGTAAATTGCTGCAGATGGAAACCACTCTATGCATCACCAACCATATCGGCAAAACCGACGGCCGCCTTTTTACGGTTGAGGATGTACTGCAAAGCTTAACCAAGCTTGTCGGAGGTAAATCATGAACTGCAATCCAGAATCATCTTTCGCCACCCAATGGTGTCCCGGATGCGGCAATTTTGTTACCCTTGAATGCTTAAAAACCGCCCTTTGTAACCTGCAAATAGAGGCCCGGGATTATGTTATTGCATCCGGTATCGGCCAGGCCGCCAAACTCGGATTTTCTCTTCAATGCAACTTACTGGCCGGTCTCCACGGGCGCGCCTTGCCCTTGACCATGGGCCTCAAAATGGCCAACCATCAGCTCAAGGTTCTGGCAGTCTCGGGGGATGGTTGTTTTTATGCCGAAGGCGGCAATCATCTACTGCATACCGCCCGCCGCAACTTAGATATGACCATGCTGGCCAGTGACAACCGGGTTTACGGCCTCACCAAAGGACAGGCATCCCCCACGGCAGCGGCCGATTTCACAACCAAGATTCACCCCGAAGGCGTCGGCGCTCAACCTCTGGAACCAACCCTGATTGCTTTAAGTGCCGGGGCGACATTCGTGGCCAAGGCTTTCACCGGCAGTCCGGACGAATTAACAACTCTTATAGAAAAGGCGATCCAACATCCGGGGTTTGCTCTGATCGACATTCTTTCGCCATGCGTTTCCTTCAATAAAGTCAACACCTTCGCTTGGTTCAAAAAGAGAATACAAACGATTGACGACAATCATGATCGAAACAACCTCGCCGCCGCCCTGCAACTGGCTCAGTTCGACCCCGAGACATTGATTCCCACCGGAATTTACTATCAGGCAGACAAGCCGGTCTACGGTAGCAATAAAAAAGCGCTGCAAGGCGAACCCATCTCCTTTCGTACACCAAGCTACAAACCTGAACGCGTCAGACCACTGTTTGCCCACTACCAAAGCTGATGGCGTCGTAAAAAGTTCGATATCCTGCGATGATGTGGTTTCCCAGACACTCGACATACTACATGTATGGTCTCGCGCCTGGGAAACCACATCATCTTGTCTATCGAAATTTTTACTTAGCCATCCCGTGACTTTTTACGCCCCGAAGGAAGTGCCCTTGGGGTGCGAATGCATCAAAGCTGATGACAACGTCAGCAAGGAGGACAAAATGAACAATGACAGAATCAATGCCCTGGAAACCGCTCTCAACAACGAAATGAAGGAACGGGAATTCTATCTGCAACACTCCGAAAGAACTACGAATCCGGTGGGAAAAGCGATGTTTCTCCAGATCGCAAATGAAGAACTCGAGCATCACGAACGCCTTAAACAATTGCATGAAAAATGGGAAAAAGAGGAAAAGTGGCCGAAAAGTGTACCTTTAGAAGTCGGCGCTTCAAACCTCAAGACCACCATGCAGGAAGTTATTGATGCCACCAAAAACCTGAAACCTGGTGATGCCGACGATCTTGAAGCGGTACGCACAGCTATCACTTTTGAGGCCGACGGCGTAAAATTTTATGAAAAGCTCAGAGACGACTCTCAAGACGAACGGGAAAAAGCCTTTTTTGCCCTGCTGGTTACGATTGAAAATGAACATTTACAATCCCTGATCGAAAGCGAAGCCTTTTTCCTCGACCCGGCCCAATGGTATCAACAAAGAGAACATAGCGGTCTCGACGGAGCCTAAAAACAGCAGCATCGATTTATATGGCCTGGAAAATCCGGTAGCCGGCCTTGACGCCGGGCAATTCGTCAATCCAGAGCTCCAGACACTCTACAGTAGTCTTATTGCCGCCGGTCAGGTGAATGAAGAGGAAGCCCTACTCGTCGGTGCGACCATTGAAGATGTTGACATTTTTGACCTTCTCCATGAATTACAAGTGGTCGACAACGAAGATATCACCAGAGTTTTCGAAAATCTTCTTAAAGGTTCAGAAAATCATCTTCGGGCATTTTGTTCCCTGCTCGCTATGTACGGTTACGATCCTTATGAAGCACAATTTCTTGCGCAAGAAGAGATTGATGAAATCCTTGCCGCCACGCGAATTAAAGGCAACAATGGCTCTTCGAATACCGG
>JAUVDU010000381.1 GCA_030595135.1 Deltaproteobacteria bacterium
TCCTGCTTCACTTTTACCGCCTACCAGAACTGCTGAACTATGGCAAAGAACAATATTGTTTCCCGCTCTGAGAAAGCTGTGGAGAGAAGATCCGGCAATGAAAATGTTGTTTTTTACTTCAATGTGTGAGTTCTCCAGATATTTACACCAGAGATTATTTCCACATATTAAGGGGTAATCACGACAGGCAACGATGCCACCGGCACAAACCAGATTACCGCGACATTCAACTTCGGCATTTTCAATGCTGCCGGTAACCGTTAGATTTTCAGCTTTTACTTTAAAACCGGACATGATCGAGCCTCTAATCAGCAAATCTCCGGGGCAGTCAATGTTGCCGGTGCGAAAATTTATATCACTTTCAATGGTCAGGTTTTTATGAACAACAATTTGTTGCTCAACCAGCGAAGGGAAACCGTTATACTTGCTGACAACTACAAGTTGGCCGTCATCTTCAGTCAACTCGACGGTTGAACTGATGATGTCGGTTTTATTTTGAATAGTAAAATTGTCCGCCGAAGTCGATTGGCTGGATGGGTCAGTTTCCGGGGTAGTTAAGGGGTGCAACCGGGCCAGGATTTGGCCTGCGGCTACCTGGTTGGCAATGTTGGAACGATAGTGATCAACAGCTTCGCGTGAATCAGGATCGTTACCCGGTTTTTTACCGAACAATAGGGTTACACGGTACGGCATAAATCCCTTGACTTTTTATTGTATACTATATACTTAGTGTGCCGATCAGTTGTGATAGTAGTTTTTTTCAATACTTGTATTAATCTATCCCATAGTTTTGATATTTTATCCACAGTTTTTTTGTTTTTTTGCGGTTTTTTATGAAAAGTACCTCCTCTGTTATTTCCGGACATAAAACCTTGCGCGAAATAATTGTCGAGGATTTAAGGGAAGCTATCATCAGGCAGAAAATCAGGCCGGGTGAGCGGGTTACCGAATTGGAAGTGGCCGAACGTTTCGGAATCAGTCGGACTCCGATTCGCGAAGCTTTCCGCCAGCTCGAATCCGAGGGGTTTTTGACGATTGTTCCTCGTAAGGGGGCGGTGGTATCCGATATAGAAGAGAAGGACATCAGAGAGTTCTACGAGATCAAAGGGGTTCTGGAGGGTTATGCCGCGCGGCAGGCGGTCGAGCGTATGACGGAAAATGATATTGTCTGCCTGGAACAATTTAACAAAGAGATGGAAGAGTGCGCAAAACGTCAGGATGTTTCCGGTATGACCAGAGCCCATAACGCTTTTCACGAATTGATTTTGGAGAGCTGCGGTAACCGTAGGATTCAGCAGGTGGTTGCCGGTCTGGTGCGGCAATTTCTGCGTTTTCGTTTCTATGTGGCCTCCTTAGTGCATGTCGAGGATATATTGCGGGAGCATGCTGATATTGTGGCCGCAATTCGTGGCGGTGATGGCAAGCGCGCCGAAGCTTGTATGAAGATGAATGCGCGGTTGGGGCTGGAGGTGTTGCTCAAGGAGTTTACTGCCGGAGGCAATAGGGACGATAAATGAGTAAAAAACTATTTTTTTAAATGAGAGTGGTTAAAGATGAGCTTTGAGGTGAAATGAATGAGAATTAATACATTGGAAAGCAGTATAGCGGAACATCAGCCTCTACCTGACAAGATTGCCAATTTTGTGCGTGAAGCGATTATTGTCGGTAAACTGAAACCGGGAGAGAAAATTTCCGAAGCCAAACTGGCTGATGAACTGCATATCAGTCGGACTCCGATTCGGGAAGCTATTCGGATGTTGGAGAGTGAAGGCTTTGTCTCTATTATTCCCCGGCGGGGCACGATTGTCAGTGAGTTTTCTTTAGAGGATCTCTACGAATATTTTCAGATCAAAGCCTGTCTTGAAGGTTTTGCGGCAGCCAGTGTTGTCGGTTCTTTGAGTGAACGTGATCTCAATAAAATGAAAAAACTTAATGAAGAGGAGATGGCGGCGGTCAAAGCCGGCGATTTTTCCCATTATTTGCGTATCCATGACGATTTTCACCAGACTTTTCTGGCGCGAACCGGTAATAGCAAGCTTTTTTCTCTGATTCAGCATATGGGTTTTCATATCCGGCGCCTGGAGAAGATATTTAACGATCATCCCGAAATTTTTGTCACCTGCTCCGAAACTCACGGCAGTCTGATTGCCGCTTTTGAGGCAAAGAATGCGAAAAAAGTACGTGAGATGGTGGAACAAAATATTCTTCATATTGCCGAGAACCTGAAGCAGTACGGGGTCAGTTTCCTGGAGAATGACGAAGTTTGACAGCTTAGCCATTTTATGACTTTATGCGAGTGTATTAAGCCTGAGTTACTGGTTCCGGCCGGCAATCGGGAGAAGCTTGAAGTTGCTATTGCCTATGGCGCCGATGCCGTTTATTTCGGGAGCCGGGAGTTTAGTCTGCGGCGTCGGGCCGGTAACTTTTCTCATACTCAGATAGCCAGGGCTATAGCCTATTGTCGAGAGCATGGGGTCAAGGCTTACCTGGCCATCAATCTCCTGCCTTATAATACCGACCTAATGGCTTTGGCTGAATACCTGGAAGCTCTGCGTCCTCTACCGCCAGATGCCTTGATTGTTGGTGATCCCGGTGTCATAGCCCTTTGCCGGGAACATCTTCCCGGTGTCCCTCTTCATCTCAGTACTCAAGCCAATACGCTTAACTACCTCTCCGCTTCCTTCTGGCAAAAAAATGGT
>JAUVDU010000063.1 GCA_030595135.1 Deltaproteobacteria bacterium
TGTGAGAAATGTGGCGTCGAAGTTATCCAGTCAAAAGTTCGGCGGGTGCGCATGGGTCATATTGAGCTCGCCTCGCCAGTGGCTCATATCTGGTTTTTGAAAAGTTTGCCAAGTCGGATTGCCCTGCTTCTTGATAAGACCTTAAAGGATGTAGAGCGGATTCTCTATTTTGAGAATTATGTTGTTCTTGATGCCGGAGATGCTGATGAGATCGTCAAAGGCCAGCTTGTTTCTGAAGATGAGTTCCTTCTCCTCGATGAAAAATATGGTGATACGATTCGTTGTGGTATCGGGGCCGAAGCCGTTAAGGAGATGTTGCAGGAGATCGATCTAGAGAGTGAGCGAGTTAAGTTACGTCAGGATATGGTTGAGACCGGTTCCGAGGCCAAAAAGAAGAAGATTGCCAAGCGTCTTAAAATTATTGATGATTTTCGCAAATCAGGGAATTTGCCGGAGTGGATGATCATGGATGTGATCCCGATTCTGCCACCCGATTTGCGTCCCTTGGTACCTCTTGATGGTGGTCGATTTGCGACCTCTGATCTTAATGATCTCTATCGTCGGGTCATCAACCGCAATAATCGCCTCAAAAGGTTGATCGAACTAAAAGCTCCCTGGATTATTATATGTAATGAAAAAAGGATGCTGCAGGAGTCGGTTGACGCCCTCTTTGACAATGGTCGACGGGGTCGGGCGATTAGTGGAGCCAACAAACGTCCCTTGAAATCATTAAGCGACATGTTGAAAGGGAAACAGGGACGTTTTCGTCAGAATCTGCTTGGTAAACGGGTAGATTACTCCGGTCGTTCAGTAATTGTTGTCGGCCCCGAGTTGCGTCTGCATCAGTGCGGATTGCCTAAGAAGATGGCCCTCGAGCTTTTTAAACCATTTATTTATAATAGATTACTTGATCGTGGCTATGTGACCACGATCAAAAGTGCCAAAAAGATGGTGGAACAGGAAAGTTCTGAGGTCTGGGATCTTCTCGAAGAGGTTATTACCGAACATCCGGTTCTCCTTAACCGCGCCCCGACCCTGCATCGACTTGGGATTCAGGCCTTTGAACCGGTTTTGACCGAAGGCAAAGCGATACGCCTACACCCCTTGGTCTGCAGCGCTTATAATGCTGACTTTGACGGTGACCAGATGGCTGTGCATGTGCCGTTGTCGATTGAAGCCCAGACTGAAGCCCGGGTTTTGATGATGTCAACCAACAATATTCTCTCACCGGCCAATGGCCGTCCCGTGATTATCCCGACTCAGGATATTGTTTTAGGGATCTACTGGTTGACCAGAGATCGTCCTTTTGCCCTTGGAACCGGAACCCTTTACAGCTCTCCGGAAGAGGTGCGGATTGCCTATGATGCCGGAGCCGTGCATCTCCAGGCCGTTGTTAAAGTGATGATGGAAGGTCAATTGACCGAAACTACGGTCGGTCGAGTCCTTTTGCACGAGATCGTTCCGAGTGAGATGGAGTTCTCCTCTTATAACGAAACCTTAACCAAGAAGAGTATCTCGGTTCTTTTTGAGAAGATATATCTGAAAGCCGGTGATAAAAAATCGGTTATTTTTGCCGATCGGATTAAGGATCTGGGCTATAAGATTGCCACCCAGGCGTCAATCTCTATCGGGATTGACGATCTGGAGATTCCGAAGAGTAAGGGTGATTTGATTGAGGATGCGAACGAAAAAGTTCTCGAAATTGAGCGCCAAATCAATAATGGTCTGATTACCTCTGGTGAACGTTACAATAAATTGGTCGATATCTGGTCGAAAACTACCGATCTGGTTGCCGACGCGATGATGGAGACCATTAGTAAAGAGTTTGTTGAGGATGAAAAAGGCGAGTCGCAGGAGGTTAAATCCTTCAACTCGGTTTATATGATGGCCGATTCAGGGGCTCGTGGCAGCCAGCAGCAGATCCGGCAGCTGGCCGGGATGCGTGGGTTGATGGCTAAACCCTCCGGCGAAATTATCGAAAATCCGATTATCGCCAACTTCCGTGAAGGGCTTAACGTTCTCCAGTATTTTGTTTCGACTCACGGAGCCCGTAAAGGTCTGGCCGATACGGCCTTGAAAACTGCGAACTCAGGTTACCTGACTCGGCGTCTGGTTGATGTTGCTCAGGATGCGGTGGTCAGCGAAATTGATTGCGGCACCTTAGACGGTATCTTTGTGACCCCGTTGACCGAGGGTGGTGAGATTATTGAAACGGTTGCGGCTCGGGTTCTTGGACGGGTCGCCCAGGATGATATTGTCTCGCCGATCACCGGTGAGATTATTGTTGAAGCTGACCAGGAGATTACTGAGGAACTGGCCGAACAGATCGATGTTTCCGGTATTGATCGGGTGCGGATTCGTTCGGTTTTGACCTGTCAGTCCAAAAAAGGTATCTGTGCTTACTGTTATGGTCGTGATCTGGCCCGTGGGCGAGTTGTTAATATTGGTGAGTCGGTCGGGGTTATCGCGGCCCAGTCAATTGGTGAACCCGGTACCCAGCTGACGATGCGGACTTTCCATATCGGCGGCACCGCCAGCAGTGCGGTTGAACAATCTTCGCTTGAAGCTAAGCTGGGCGGTCAGATTCAGTTTGTGAAACTTGATACGGTGCGTAACCGGGATGGCAAACTGGTAGCCATGAACCGTAACGGTGAGATTGCGGTGGTGGATCAGAGTGGCAATGTTAAAGAGCGCCACAAGGTTGTCTTCGGAGCTATTTTGCATGTTGAAGAGGGTTCGGAAATCAAGCCCGGGCAACTCTTGTCCGAGTGGGATCCTTTCTCTATTCCAACATTGACGGCGGTTAGTGGTAAGGTTAAGTATGGTGACCTGATCGAAGGGGTGACCGTAACCGAGCAGGTTGATCAGCAGACCCGGATGTCACGGCGGGTCGTAACCGAAACCCGAAATGCCGATCTGCGTCCCCGGCTCTCAATTAAAGATGAGAAAAACCGAACTATGAAAGTCGGCGATCGTGGTGAAGCGCGTTACAATTTCTCGCCCGGGATCCACATTATGGTGGCCGATGGTGAGGAGGTTTTGGCTGGTGACATTATTGCAACCAAACCTCGGGATACGACTAAAACTAAGGATATTACCGGTGGTTTGCCCCGGGTTGCGGAGCTTTTTGAGGCTCGGAAACCGAAAGAGATCTCGGTTATTGCCGAGATTGACGGGATTGTCTCTCTGGGTAAAATAGCTAAGGGTAAGCAGAAGGTTATTGTCACACCGGAGATCGGAGATCCTGTTGAGCATGTGATTCCGAAAGGGAAATACCTGATCGTCCATGAAGGCGATATGGTGGCTGTCGGAGAGCCTTTGGTCGATGGTTCCATCGATCCGCATGATATCCTGCGGGTCTTAGGGGTCAAAGAGCTGGCCAAATATATTGTCAACGAAGTCCAGGAGGTCTATCGTCTGCAGGGGGTTGGCATCAATGATAAACATATTGAGGTCATTGTCCGTCAGATGTTGCGGCGGATTAAGGTGGTTGATCCCGGCGAAACCGTTATGTTGGTCGATGA
Source organism: Deltaproteobacteria bacterium (assembly GCA_030595135.1). GTDB lineage: Bacteria > Desulfobacterota > Anaeroferrophillalia > Anaeroferrophillales > Tharpellaceae > Tharpella. The sequence goes on from JAUVDU010000063.1 coordinate 3,525, forward strand.
GACGGTCGAAAAACATGCTTTTGAAGAGGCCAATAGCAAAGCTGTGGCCGAAGGTCTGCAGCCGGCGGTTGGTGAACCTCTCTTCTTAGGGATTACCAAGGCCTCTTTGAGTACCGATAGTTTTATTTCGGCCGCATCCTTCCAGGAGACGACTAAGGTTCTAACTCAGGCCAGTGTCGCCGGTAAGGTTGATCACTTGATTGGGCTTAAAGAAAATGTAATTATGGGTCGTCTGATTCCGGCCGGCTCCGGACAACGTTGTTATCGTAACCTTAAGGTGGAGATGAGCGAAGAGGATAAACAGCTTATCAAAGATGCAATGGCCGCTGATGCTGAAACGGCTGAAACTGCCTTATTGGTAAGTGAGAGAGTTCAAACAGTTACGGAAGAGAAAACTGATAATGAGCGGAGATAGTCGCGTTTATCGCGTCCTTGATGTCAACTTCAATCGTTTGCGTGAAGGACTGCGCGTGGTTGAAGACTACAGCCGCTTGGTTTGTGACGATAGTCTGGCCCTGCAGATCAAAGATATGCGTCACCGTTTGCGACTGTTACTTGATGAAAAGCTGACGCTTGCCTGCCTTAGAGAGCGGCGGGCGGCGACTGATATCGGCCGTCATACCTTTACTGATTCTGAGGCTGAACGAAGTGATTGGCAGGCAATTCTTCTGGCTAATCTGAAAAGAGCGCAAGAGGCCGCCCGGGTTATCGAGGAGTGTAGTAAGTTGGTAGAGGAACCGCAACTCTCTCAGGGGATTAAAGCTCTCCGTTTTGAGCTTTATGAACTGGAGCGAGGTGTGATCGGTTCGCGGGCGGTCAAGGTTCGAGATTGGTTTGGCCTGTCACCCAAAAAGGCCGCCGCTCTTTATTTGGTCGCCGATGAAAATTTCTATTCCGGTTCTGATCTGATCGCTGATCTTAAAGCGGTGCTTGAAGCCGGGGTTGATTTTCTGCAATGGCGTCAGAAACAGGGTAGTGACAGCTCTTTTTTGCTGAAGGCTCGAGAAGTGGGAGCTCTTTGTCGGGAGTTTAAGACCCCTTTTGTGGTCAATGATCGGCCCGATATTGCGCTTTTGGTTGAGGCTGATGCCTTGCATCTAGGCCAAGATGATCTGCCGATTGATGCAGCCCGGAGTCTCGTGGGTTCCCAGATGCCGATTGGTCGTTCAACCCACTCATTGGCTCAAGCTCTGGCGGCTGAGGCCGAAGGGGCTGATTATATAGGTTTTGGTCCGATTTTTAAGACCCCGAGTAAGGCCAATCCTGACCCCGAAGTCGGGATTGACGGTTTGCTTGAAGTTTTGCAGCAAGTATCCCTGCCGGTAGTGGCTATCGGTGGTCTCGATGAAAATAATATAGCTGAGGTTGCCCGCAGTAAAGTTGCAGCATTAGCAGTAATCAGGGCGATTCTCAAAGCTGACCGTCCGGCCGAAATGGTTGGCCGCTTACGTTCGTTAACTGTTTATTAACTATTGTTTAAATAGGACGACAGACTTTATGACTCAGATGATTGCCGCTCGCCGGGGCGATATTACTCCTGAAATGGAACAGGTTCTTGCCACTGAAACAATTTCAGCCACAGACCTGTTGGCTCGTGTCGCGTCCGGGACGATTGCCATACCTGCTAACCAAAATCATAAAAATCTTACGGCTTATGGTATTGGTCAAGGTCTTAAAGTTAAAATTAATGCTAATATCGGTACATCATCTGATGCTTCCGATCTCGATAATGAATTGCTTAAGCTGAAAGCGGCGATTGATTGTGGTGCTCATGCCATGATGGATTTAAGTACCGGTGGTGATCTTGATCAGGTTATGAGAAGCATTTTCGCTCACTGTACTGTTCCTTTAGGCACGGTGCCGATCTATCGCGTGGCCCAGGAAGGTGTGCAGAAACACGGCTTTTTTGGTGATGTCACCGTCGATGAGATGTTTGATGTTATTGAACGCCAAGCTCAGCTCGGAATTGACTTTATGACGATTCATTCCGGTGTCAATCTGCGCACCCTGGAGAGTCTTAGGGAATGTGGCCGGGTTACCGATGTGGTTAGTCGGGGCGGCGCTTTTATGGTTGAATGGATGGTCTATAATGAGCAGGAAAATCCTTTTTTCGAGCATTATGATCGTCTTCTGGAAATTGCTTTAAAATATGATGTAACTTTGAGTCTGGGTGATGGCTTGCGGCCTGGATGCCTAGCTGATGCGACCGACCGGCCGCAACTGCAAGAGCTCATCTATCTTGGTGAACTTACCGACCGGGCTTGGCAAGCCGGGGTTCAAGTGATGATTGAGGGGCCCGGTCATGTCCCCTTAAATCAGGTTGAAACCAACATTAAACTGCAAAAGAGCCTCTGTAAAGGAGCGCCTTTTTATGTGTTGGGTCCACTGGTTACCGATATTGCTCCGGGATATGATCATATTACTTCAGCCATTGGCGGCGCCGTCGCTGCTGCCGCCGGAGCTGATTTCCTCTGTTATGTGACCCCGGCCGAGCATCTTTGTCTGCCCAATGTTGCTGATGTCAAAGAGGGTGTTATTGCTTGCCTGATTGCCGCCCATGCCGGTGACATTGCTCGCGGGTTGCCCGGAGCTCTGGATTGGGATCGGCAGATGGCGGAGAAACGTAAAACGCTTGATTGGCAGGGCCAGATCGATCTGGCTATTGATCCGATACGGGCTCGGGCTCGGCGTGAAGAGAGCATGCCGACAGATGAAGAAGTTTGTACGATGTGTGGCGAGTTTTGTGCCATCAAAAAGGTAGATGCTTACCTGCATCCCAAAGATAAAGATGAGGTTAAATAATGAAACCGTTAGATTTTACAAAACTTGACGGCCTGATTACGGCTGTAGCTCAGGACTACCAAACCAATGAAGTGCTGATGCTTGCTTTTATGAATCCTGAAGCCTGGGAAGAGACTGTAAAAACCGGCCGAGCTTGTTATTTTAGTCGTAGCCGTCAACGACTCTGGCGTAAAGGTGAGGAGTCGGGCAACGTTCAGATAGTTAAAGAAATTTTAATTGACTGTGATCGTGATGCCGTGGTTATGAAAGTCGAGCAGATTGGCGGGGCGGCATGTCATGTTGGTTACAATAGCTGCTTCTATACCAAGATTGAGTCGGACGGCAGTGAAAAAATCATTAAAGCTGAAAAAGTTTTCGATCCAGAAAAAGTCTACGGAAAAAAATAAAGATGGCGTTGCACCCCAAGGGCACTTCCTACGGGGCGTAAAAAGTTCCGATCTCCGGCGTCGTTGTGGTTTTTCAGACACTCGACATACTATTTGTATAGTCTCGCGCCTGAAAAACCACAACTCCTTTGTATATCGAAATTTTTCCTTAGCCATCCTGTAATAATCAATATAGGACAGTATAAAAATGAAATTACGAGTAGGAATTCCCAAGGGGTCGCTGCAGGACGCAACTATCGATCTCTTCAAAAATGCCGGCTACAAAATAACCACCAGTTCACGGTCATATTTTCCGACAATTGATGATCCGGAAATAGAATGTATGCTGATTCGGGCTCAGGAGATGGCTCGTTATGTCGAGAGCGGGATTCTTGATATCGGCATCACCGGGCATGATTGGGTGGTTGAAAACGGTTCTGATGTTGTTGAAATGACCGAACTTCAATATGCTAAAGTGACCTTCAATAAAGTGCGCTGGGTGCTGGCTGCTAAAGAGGGCGGGGATATTCGTTCGGTGAAAGACCTTGAAGGTAAGACGATTGCTACCGAGGTAGTTAATTTGTCGAAGAAATACCTGGAGGAACATGGGGTTTCGGCTAAGGTCGAGTACTCTTACGGGGCGACTGAAGTTAAAGTTCCGCATCTTGCCGATGCGATTATCGAAATCACTGAGACCGGTTCCTCTTTAAGGGCTAATAACCTTGAAATTATCGACACGGTGCTTGAAACCACAACCGTTCTCATAGCCAATCACAAACTTGCCGAAGACAGCTGGAAAAAAGATAAGGTTGAGCGGCTCATCATGCTTTTGC
>JAUVDU010000379.1 GCA_030595135.1 Deltaproteobacteria bacterium
GAAAAGAGTCAATAAATTCAAGATCGGAAGGTAGAGCCTGCGGCCACCCTCGTTTGAGTTGGTCAAGATCAACCGATTCCAGGGTCCGAAATTCCATAACCTCATGCTGGCTCGCCAAGCCAACCGGTAGAGCATGAACAAAAGAAACCTTGGGATGAGGATGAAAGCCCTGGGAAAAGGCCAACGGGATTTTGAGTCTCCTTAAACCCCGGATAATAACGGCCACATTCTCAAGATGGGAAAGATAAGAAAGTCTTCGTCCCCGGGAGAAAGAGAGCTGATAGCGCCATTCACGCCGCTGACCATCAGCTAAAATAAGCTCTTTTGTGGTGGCTTGCGGTTTTAGGAGGTCATCCAATATCGACGCCTTGGCTGTCACATTCACTACCCCCTGGCTCGGCTGGCAGACCCCACAACCATGACATTCGGCGAAGCGACAATCTTTAGTCGTCTCCTCTTGCAAAGCCTTTTTCCGCTCACGTTCAAGGAATTTTTCACTGACCAGACAATCGATATGGCCCCAAGGTAGAGAAGTTCCGGGCAAAAATTTTCGAGCGACCAGACTTTCGAGATCAAAACCCTCTTCGCTAAAAGCTTTCTGCCAAAGCTGATAGTTGAAATGGTCACTCCAGGCATCAAATGAGCAGCCTAAACGCCGGGCTTTAACAAGCACCGGCCAAAGGCTCCGATCACCACGGCTGAAAATCCCCTCGAGAAGACTTAGGCGGCTGTCGTGCCATTTAAAATTGAGACGCCGGCCCGAAGCAATCTTCTTTAAGCCCTGGCGGATGATCTCCTGACGCCGTACGGTCTCTTCAAGACTGATCTGATCCTCCCACTGAAAAGGGGTGTGCGGTTTCGGAACAAATGTGGAGACTGAAACATTAAGCCGTTGCCGTTTATTCTTTGACCTAGCCAAAGCCCGGCCACAAAGTTCGACAATCCCTTCGACATCGGCATCGGTTTCTCCTGGCAGGCCGATCATAAAATAGAGTTTAATCAGATCCCAGCCCTGGGTAAAAAGATTCTCTATGGTATCAAGAATTTCATCCTCGCTTAAGCCCTTATTGATGGCATCACGAAGGCGCTGGGTTCCAGCTTCCGGAGCAATCGTAAAACCACCTTGACGACTACGTTTGAGAGCTTCGAGGAGTTCATCATTCAAAACCCCGGCCCGTACCGAAGGCAAAGAGAGATCGAGACCGGGACAAGAGCGCCGCATCCCCAAGACCAGTTCAAGTAACTGTGAATAGTCACCAACACTCAAAGAGAGCAGGGAAAGCTCCTCCATACCGGTCGCCTCGGCCCCACTGACGGCTGCGGCAAACAGTTTTTCCGGTGGCTGCTCACGGACCGGACGGTAGATCATCCCGGCTTGACAGAAACGACAGCCGCGACTGCAACCGCGAGAAATCTCCAAAGCCAGACGATCATGAACCGCCTGAATCAAAGGTACCGGAGGGGTGCTGGGCAGAGGCAGCTTGGCAAGATCGGTAAAAATCCGGCGCCGGACCAACCTGTAGTCATCCCGCAACGGTTCCAAAGAGGCCACACCATCGGTGCTACCCATTTGAAAAAGCGAGGGTACATAAACCCCTTCAATATCGGCCAGTCGCAACATAAGATCGGCCTTAGACAAGTTCTCTTTTTTGGCAATCAGAACTTGCTCCGCAATCTCAATGACCGCCTCTTCACCATCACCAATCAAGATTGCGTCAAAAAGGAGCGCGACAGGTTCTGGATTGACCATACTCGGCCCTCCGGCAATCAGTAGTGGAAACTCTTCCCCACGTTCTGCAGCCGACCAAGGGATTGCCGCCAGTTCCAGCATCAGGAGAACATTTGTATAAGCCATCTCATAGGAGATGGAAAAACCGAGGAGATCAAAATCCTTAAGAGGGGTCGAGCTCTCAAGTGAGAAAAGAGACTTATTCTGATCTTTGAGATTAGCCGCAAAATCTGCCGCCGGGGCAAAAACACGTTCGCAAAAAAACTCTTTCTTGCGATTGATAAGTTGATAGAGGAGAAGGAAGCCATAATTGGACATCCCCAACTCATAAAGGTCGGGAAAGGCCAGAGCCATATGCAGGATATCATCGCCCACATCTTTATAAACCGCATTGAGTTCACGGTTAAGGTAGCGGCCGGGTTTTTCGACCCCGCGCAAAAGTCCGTAGTCAAAGTCCATCAAGATACCAGAAATCCGTTCTTTTTAAACCAGTCAACCCCACGTTTGAGCTCGGAGCGCTGATGCAATTCAAAGGTATGTACCAGAGCCTTGATATTATGACTCTCAGACAAAAGTTTTAAGGCGGCAAAGTTAATCAGGCCATCACCTGGAACAAAATGATCGTCAAAACGACCGCGATTATCATGCAAGTGAAACGCCAGAATGTGGTTCTTTAAGAGCCCTAACCATTCGCTTAAGTCCATCTCGCCGAAAAGGTTCCAGTGACCAATATCGAAACAACCGCCAAAAGCCGGAGAAGCGATCTCATCAAACAACATGCGCAAACCACCAGGGGTCGTTTCAAAGATATTCTCGATGGCAATGGCCGTTGACAGTTCTTCGGCCCGGCGTGCCAGAGGACGCCAAAAAGCGATACTCTGCTCAAGCCAGAGATTGATATTGAGATTAAAACGCCAACGTTCATAGCCTGAATGCAGGACTATCACCTTAGGTTTACAGATCCTAGCCAATTCAAAAA
>JAUVDU010000062.1 GCA_030595135.1 Deltaproteobacteria bacterium
TGGCTGAAAAGATGTTAAAGATAGAACCGGAATTGCCGATTATTATCTGTACCGGCTACTGCGCCGGCGAGACTGAAAAGAAGATTCATGCCCTTGGCATAAGGGCGTTGTTGATGAAGCCATTGGCTCTGGAGAAGTTGGCTAAAAGAGTTCGTCAGATTCTGGACGATAAAGCTGGAACCCGCAAGATTATCGATTAAAAACTTCCCGGTAAAATTTCAAGATAACGATGTGGTTCTGGTTTTAGTGACTTGCAGCCAAAAAGCTGTCATGAAAAACAAGAAAAATTTTATCGCGGATAACGGTTTCTGTTAAGTTAAAGAGGGCGAAGCGAAGTACACTCTAACCTCTATTGCTTAATTGGGTTGCGGGCAAAGCCCGCATTAGCTGGATAGTTACGTTTAATGTTTGCTTGACAATTATAGTGCGACTGACTAATATTACTCTTAGCTTGTTGATTAGTGATAGTGATCGCCTCTGGTTCGCGCCGGGGGTATTTTTGTGTTCAGAGTAAGGGTAAGAGACCGGTTGTCGATGAAGAAAAAAGTTATAAAATATGTCGAGAAAGCGGTTGCGGCGGTTGCCGCAGCGCGTGGTTTTGCGGATGTGGAGTTGTCGGAGATCGGGATTGAGTTGCCGCGTGAAAAAGCTTTTGGTGATTTTTCATCGAATATTGCCATGCAATTGGCCGGGCGCTGGAAAGATAACCCGCGGAAGATTGGCGCAGCTCTTAAGGATGAACTCGATAAAGAGACCGATCTGGCCGAAGTGACGATTGCGGGCCCCGGTTTTATTAATATGAGATTGACGTTTCCCTGCTGGCACCAGCGCTTGCAGGAGATTATTGAGTCGGGAGCGGACTTTGCCCAACTTGATTATGGGCAGGGGCGGCGGGTTCTAGTTGAATTTGTCAGTGCCAATCCGACCGGACCGCTGCATATCGGACATGGTCGCGGGGCCGCAGTTGGTGATGTTCTGGCCCGACTTCTGACTTGGGCCGGTTTTTCCGTTGACCGTGAGTATTATGTTAATGATGCCGGTAACCAGATGATGGTTCTCGGCCGTTCATTGCGTTGGCGTTACCTGGAACTTCAAGGGCAGCGCCAGGGGGAGATTCCCGAAGGTTACTATCAAGGGGGCTACCTTTTGGATTTGGCAAAAGAGCTTCTTGCCGATCAGGGGGCTGAGCTGACGGCCGCAAATGTCGATGAAGAGGATGATGCCGGGTTAGAGTTTTTTACTAAATTTGCGGCTGATGCCATTCTTGCCGGCATTCGTGATGACCTCGATCTTTTCGGGGTTGGGTTTGAGCATTGGACCAGTGAGAAGAAGTTTTTTACTTCGGGCCTGGTCGATGATGCGTTGGCCGATCTCAAGAAAAAAGAGGTGCTTTACGAAGAAGAGGGGGCGACCTGGTTTGCCTCGTCTCGTTTTGGTGATGAAAAAGATCGAGTAGTGGTTCGGGCCAATGGTGTGAAAACCTATTTCGCTTCCGATATTGCCTATCACCGGGAAAAATATGAACGTGGTTACGATCTTCTGATTGATGTCTGGGGAGCCGATCATCACGGATATGTGCCCCGTCTCAAAGCCGCAATTGAGGCTTTGGGTCATGAACCGGAGAGCTTTGCCGCTATTTTAGTTCAGTTGGTTAGTCTTTCACGGGGTGGAACTCCGGTGGCGATGTCGACTCGGGCGGGTCAATTTATTACGCTTGAGGAGGTTGTTCGCGAAGTAGGTAAGGATGCGGCTCGTTATTTCTTTCTGACTCGACGTTCCGATAGTCAATTAGATTTTGATCTCGAACTGGCCAAGTCTAAAAATAATGACAATCCGGTCTATTACGCCCAGTATGCCCACGCCAGGATATGTAGTATTTTCAGAAGGGCCGAGGAGGAAGGGGTTAAGCCTAATTGCGATAGAGCCTCTTTTGCGGCCTCCTTGACGCTTCCGGAAGAACTTGATCTGATTAAAAAACTGGACAATTTTACGGCTCTTCTCGAGAGTGCCGCCCGCACGCTTGAGCTCCATCGAATTACCTATTATCTTGACGAACTCGCGGCCCAGCTCCACTCTTATTATAATCGTAACAAGGTGATAACCGAGGATCTCCAGGTTTCCGGTGATCGGCTTCTGCTGGTTGGCGCAATTCGTCAGGTGATCAAAATTTGCCTGACTCTTTTGGGGGTCTCAGCTCCAGAGAAGATGTAGCAGTTATGATAGAACAGTTGAAAGCCATTTTTATCTCGCTAATTGTGTTGCTGGTGTTTTTCGGCGTTGGGGTTCTGGTCGGTTTGAAACTGCCTGAGAATGAATCCTATCAGCGTTGGCATAGTGCCAATAAGGCGATGGTTGAAAAAGCCAAGCCGACGGATGTTGCGGTTATGCAGATGCCTGGCAGTGAGCCGGCTAAGGGCGAGCCTTCGTTTTCAGGGTCTCATTCAGAGTCCTGCCCCGGCGGGGTCTGTAAATTGCCGACGTCTAATGACACTTCAGGTCAGCTTGCCGACCCACCAAAGAAGAAGCTTAATCTGACTTTTTACGAGACTTTAGGTGATAAGCCGACCGAGAGTGGCGGTTCGGCCATTAGAATCAAAACGGCTCCGTTAGTGGGAAAGAAAAAATCGGCTTCCGGGGCGCTGAAAAGTGAAAACCGGCTACCGAAAACCGGAGCTGGCTGGGAGGTAAGAATTTGTTCTCTGGCGCAAGAGATTAAAGCTCGTCTGGTGCGCAGCAAATTGATGAAAACCTATCCTGGAGTCGAGATTGAAGCGGTTCAAGTGGCTGGTAAAGGTACTTGGTACCGGGTGAAAATCATTAATATCAAAGATCTGGGAGAGGCCGAACGCTACCAGCGGGAACTTATCAAAGCCCATAAATATAAGCCTATGATTGTCAAACAGTGAATACAAAACAATAAATTTCTAACTATTCAGCGGCCCACCATGAAATTACATTTAACTGGGTTGAACTTTGCTTCGCCCACATAAACGGGGTCACTACCCCAAGAGTGCTTCCTCGCGAAGTTTATGCCCTTTAGGGTGCTCACAGCGAAGCTTGGGGTGCTGACGCACCTTATGCCAGCAATGACCCCAATCCCGACAGTTTGTAAGCGGTAGCTGAATAGTTACACTATTCTTAATTTAGTCAATCAGGCGCGTTGCGTCTTTTTTTGTATGCAGGTTGTGGTATAGAGGTATATGGCTTCTTCTCAAAAAAATATCCGGAATTTTTCTATTATTGCTCATATCGATCACGGTAAATCGACACTTGCGGATCGTCTGCTTGAGGTGACCGGGGCGGTTACTGCTCGTGAGATGAAGGCGCAGCTTTTAGATACGATGGATATTGAACGTGAGCGCGGGATTACGATCAAGGCGCAATCGGTATGTCTCGATTATAAAGCCTGCGACGGTCAGCTCTATCAGCTCAACATGATTGACACGCCCGGGCATGTCGACTTTTCCTATGAAGTGTCGCGCAGTTTGGCTGCTACTGAAGGGGCGGTTCTGGTGGTTGATGCGGCGCAAGGGGTTGAAGCCCAAACCTTGGCCAATGTTTATCATGCTCTGGATGCCGATCTGGAGATTATTCCGGTCTTGAACAAGATCGACCTCCCGGTAGCCGAGCCCGACCGGATCAAACGCCAGATTGAAGAGGTGATCGGACTTGATACCGAAAATGCACTTTTGATCAGTGCTAAAACCGGGATCGGTATTGATGAGTTTCTTGAGGCCGTGGTTGAGCGTATTCCGGCTCCCGAAGGTGATTTGAAAGCGCCTTTAAAAGCGATGATTTTTGACTCCTGGTTTGATGCTTATCAGGGGGTAATTGCTCTGGTTCGGATCTTTGATGGGATGATCAAGCCCGGCATGAAGATTAAGATGATGTCGACCGAACGTGAATTTGAGGTTCTGCGGGTCGGGAAAATGCGTCCGACCATGGTTGACACTAAAACTCTTGAAGTTGGTGAAGTCGGTTTTGTTATTGCCGGGATCAAATCCGTGGCCGATTGTAAAGTCGGGGATACGATAACCGGTTTCAAAGAGGCGACCGAAACTCCATTTCCCGGTTTTAAAGAAGCTCAGCCGATGGTTTTCAGTGGTCTTTATCCGACCGATTCAATCCAGTATGAGCCTTTAAGAGATGCGCTGGCCAAACTTCGGCTCAATGATGCCTCCTTTACTTTCCAACCGGAAACCTCGACCGCTTTAGGTTTTGGTTTTCGTTGTGGTTTTCTTGGCTTGCTCCATATGGAGATTATTCAGGAGCGCCTCGAACGCGAATATCAGATTGATCTGATTACAACTTCACCCACGGTAATTTATAAAATTGAGTTGAGAGACGGTACGACTATTGAAATTGATACTCCGAGCAGTATGCCTGCAGCCGGTGATATTAGTAATATAGGTGAGCCCATGGTACGGGCATCGATCTATGTTCCCAATGAGTATATCGGCAATATCATGAAACTCTGTGAAGATAAACGGGGAACTCAGCAAGAGGTTAAATATCTGGATGAGACCCGGGCTATGGTGGTCTATGATCTTCCCTTAAATGAGATTGTTCTTGATTTTTATGATCGTCTTAAATCGTTGACCCGTGGCTATGCTTCGCTCGATTATGAACCTTGTGGTCACCGCCATGCCAACCTCGTAAAACTTGATATCATGATCAATGGCGAGTTGGTTGATGCGCTCTCGATGATTGTTCATCAGGAGTGCTCTTTTGATCGCGGTCGTGATCTTGCGGTCAAGATGAAAGAGCTGATTCCCCGGCAGATGTTTGAGGTCGCGATCCAGGCCGCAATCGGCACCAAAGTGGTGGCGCGAACAACGGTCAAAGCCTTGCGCAAAAATGTTACCGCCAAATGTTATGGCGGCGACATCAGTCGAAAACGGAAACTGCTGGAAAAACAGAAAGCCGGTAAAAAGCGGATGAAACGGGTCGGCAAGGTCGAACTTCCGCAAGACGCATTCCTGGCAATCCTAAACATTGATAATTAGTAACTTTCAGCGTAAGTAGAAAAACACCAAATATTGATGCATTTCAGTAAATTCTGGGGACATAACCTGATTCTCCGAAGGAAATCGGGATTGTGTACCCTGAATTTACGGGTTAGCTGAATAGTTACGATAATTAATAATAAAGAGAAAAAACATTTTGTCTAAGAAAAATATTGAAACAAAGAAAAGTAAAGGTAGCGTGATTCGTGAGTATGCTGAATCGATTGTCGTGGCTATCCTGATTGCCCTTTTTATTCGCGCTTTTGTTGTTCAAGCCTTTAAGATTCCTTCCGGTTCGATGGAGCCGACCTTGTTGGTCGGAGATCATCTGCTTGTCAATAAATTTATTTATGGCATCAAACTGCCCTTTGTCGACCAAAAAGTTCTTATTTATAAAGAGCCGCAGCGCGACGATATTGTCGTTTTCATCTTTCCCAAAGACAAAAGTAAAGATTTTATCAAACGGGTGGTTGGAACTCCCGGCGATACAGTTGAAATTCGTCGGAAAAAGATATATATTAATGGTAACCTTTGGGATGATCCGCATGGCGTCTATCGCGATGCCGCAGTTACCGGCCTTGTGCCGCGTGACAATTTCGGTCCGGTCGTGGTTCCGCCGGAGCATGTTCTGGTCATGGGAGATAATCGGGATCGCAGTTACGACGGCCGTTTCTGGGGCTTTGTTCCCTTTGATCAGATAAAAGGAAAAGCCCTGATTCTCTATTGGTCGTGGGATAGATTGACTGGTAACGTAGCTGAAAAGATACGTTTTAAAAGGATTGGGCAACTGATACACTAGGTTCTTGGAGGTTTAAAATGGCCGAAGCAATTGATCTTAAATTCAGTGAAAGTGGGAGTTGGTTGATTGTACGTTATACGGGAATGATCAATCTGTTGATTCGTGACCAGCTGCGGCAGCAGGTGATAGCCGAGCTTGATAAACATCCCGGATGTGATCTGGTTTTTGATCTCTCCACGGTGACGGCCATCGATTCCTCCGGGCTCGGAGCAATTTTTAGTCTCTACAAATTTCTCAACGAACGGCAGTCATCTCTGGCTCTGGCGGCACCCAACCATGATGTTGCGGCTTTGCTTGAGCTGACTCACCTTGATAAAGTTATCAGGATCGAGAAATCATTGGCAGCTATTACTGGGTAGAGATTTATGTCTAAGATGAATGAGAACCGAATATGTGACTCGCAGGAGATGGATCGGTTGATGGCCCGGGTTGCGGCTGAAATTATGGATCGTAATAAGGGGTGTCAGAAACTGGCCTTGGTCGGGATTTTGACCCGAGGGGTCTGTTTAGCCCGGCGTCTACAGAAAATTATCAGTGATACCACGGGTCAGGAGTTACCTTTAGGGATTCTCGACATTACCCTCTATCGCGATGATCTCGCGCATGCCACCCATCATCCCATTGTGCGAAAAACCGAGATTCCTTTTTGTCTCGACGGTGCAACCGTGGTTTTGGTCGATGATGTGCTTTATACCGGGCGGACGGTGCGGGCGGCGATGGATGGCCTGATCGATTTTGGTCGGCCGCAGAGTATTCAACTGGCGGTGCTGGTTGATCGAGGTTGTCGAGAGTTGCCGATTGCGGCAGATTACGTTGGGGTCGAGGTTCCGGCCTCGCCGCAGGATCGGGTGATGGTGCGGGTCGAAGAGAGTGACGGATTTGATCAGGTGACCGTCACTCCACGCTCTTTGGTTTCTGTTTCTTCTTCCGGGGGGGAGTAGACGAGATGGGATTTAAACGTAAAGATCTACTCGGTACCCGGGATTTGTCGGCTGTAGAGATAAGAAGTTTACTTGAAAGTGCCGAATCTTTCAAAGAGATTGCCGAACGACCTCTGAAAAAGGTGCCCGCTCTGCGCGGTAAAACGGTTGTAAATCTCTTTTTTGAACCGAGTACGAGAACCAGGACCTCTTTTGAGATTGCGGCAAAACGTTTAAGTGCTGACGCGGTTAATATGAGTGCTTCGACGAGTAGCGTGGTTAAGGGTGAAAGCCTGATCGATACGGTTGAAAATATCCAGGCTATGGCCCCTGATATAGTTGTAATTCGTCATGGATATGTCGGTGCAGCCCACCTTGTTGCCGGGCGTATCGGGGCCAGTGTGGTCAACGCCGGTGACGGTGCCAATGAACATCCGACGCAGGCGCTGCTTGATCTTTTGACGATTGCAGAACATAAAAAACTCGAACCCGGCCTGACCGTAGCCATTATTGGTGATATCGCTCACAGTCGGGTGGCTCGTTCAAATATCTGGGCTTTAATTACTTTGGGGATTACGGTCAGGGTCTGTGCCCCGCCAACGATGCTGCCTCGTGGTTTAGAAAAGATTGCCGGGATTCAGGTGTGTCGGCGGCCGGAAGAGGCTTTAGCCGGTGCCGATGTCGTGATGATGTTGAGAATTCAGCTTGAACGCCAAGATCGGCTTCTCTTTCCTTCGATTCGTGATTATGCCCGGATATTTGGTCTTAATCGCCGGCGCTTGGAACTGGCTCACCCTGATGCTATCGTTATGCATCCAGGACCCATGAATCGCGGGGTTGAGATTACATCAGAAGTGGCTGACGGCGAGCGTGCGGTGATTCTTAATCAGGTCAGCAACGGCGTTGCCTTGCGGATGGCGGTTCTCTTTATGTTGGGAGGTCAAGGCGCATGAGTGAAAAACTTTCCTCGATCTTGTTGAAAAACGGTCGTCTTATCGATGCTGGACAAAATCTCGATGCCAATTTAGATATTTTT
>JAUVDU010000197.1 GCA_030595135.1 Deltaproteobacteria bacterium
GCATTCTTTGCAAGAGATTATTACCCCGAAGCCTTAAAGAGCGGCGGTAACGATGCGAGAAAGGCCCGCTGGCGAAACGCTTCAACCCCATTTGGGCCCACGGTCTCTACCGCCAAACCGACGCCGCCCGGAAAACGGGAACGCAGCTGTTTTCTGGTCTCCGGCAACAACTCCCGCACGTACTGAGCTGACTCATCCCCGACCACCAACAACTTCACCTGCAATTCTTGAGAACCGACTACGACCTGCGCACCCAAAGGACCAAGCCCCTCAAGATCAAGGTAGAGCATCATAGTATAAAGATTTCCAGCGGAAGTTTTTGCCTCTCCCCGATCCCGCATCAGGCGCAACCAGAGATCACCTACGCTTCCCCAACCCCACAAAGGCATAAATAAAATAAAATCATCTTCACTCCGTAAACCGGGATTATTGAGGTACTGGTTCAACTCAACCATATCGAGCAGAGAGCGAAGCCCGGTTTGCAGTTTAGCCACCAACTTCGAATCAAGGCCGCCCTCCGGCAGCAAGTCATCGGCAAAACCACCATGGAGCTGAGCCAAAAGCTGTAACAGATCAGCCTTAACCGTTACCGGCTGACGGGCCGCCACAAGAGATAACTTTTCCGCTCCTCCCGAGAGCAGCGCAACCAGCTCCTGTTCATGAAAAAGACCAATCTGCTTAAGCGGCAAACCCTCCCCTGAGCGCAAATCAGAGATCAATGTCGCCGCTGAAAAGCGACTCGTCAAAGATTTCAAAGAACCAAGCATTGAAGCCGGAAACCGGATAGTTTCATCAAGCAACAGCTCTTTGAGTAAACTGATATTTTTGGCAAAAAGGTTGGGATTAGCAACAAGATCGCGCAAAAGCCGACTTGACTGCAAGGGCAAACCTGCGTCGGTCTGGTCGACTAAACTAAACTGGAGCAAAGGTTCAAGGCTCTCAAGCCGAACCGTAAAAAGACCCTTCGCCCCCGGCGGCGCCGAACCTTTGGCCACAACTTCAGTACCGGCCACTTCAAGCAACAATTTTTCCGGACTTAAAACATCAACCAGACGAACCGTCAGCAGATCCCCGAGACGCCCGGCAAGATTGTCCTTTAACACGGCTGAAGAAGCTGTGCCGGACTCCGAAGTTTCACCCTTTAAAAGAGTGACCGTCCCCAGATCAGGAAATGTGATGCCCTCAATCAAGACGCTTACACCCTTGAGGATAACGGGCTGCTAAGTCGACATAGAGATCTTTCCCGTAATTCCAGAATTTTTTGTGGACTTCGTTAACCTTACTAATCTCTTTCGCCGGATTACCGGCGACCACAACTCCAGGCGGTATGATCTTGCCATTGGGCACTACAGCACCTTCCGCAACAATACTCCACTCACCAATTTTCACATTAAAAGAGAGAATCGCCCCGATCCCGATCACAGCTGAATCAGCAATCTCAAGACAGTGCAATTTGGCGCCATGCCCAACCGTCACCCGGCTCCCTAAACGGCAGCAACAGCCGGGATTAATATGCAAGATCGCACCCTCTTCAACCGCACTCTGCGGGCCGATATCGAGAGTTCCGTAATCGCCCCTTAAAATGGCCCCATGCCCGACATAAACATTCTCCGCCAAACGCACATCCCCAATAATAATCGCAGTTTCCGCAACATAGGCACTCGACGCAAAAGTCGGCCGCCGGCCTTCAAATTCATAAATCGGCATTACTATCCTTTCCCCATAAATTGAGGGGCCGGTACGGGCAGACCGGCAGCTTGAAAACGTAAAAAAGCAGTTTGATAAAATTTTTCCGCCAGCTCCCGGCTAAAGCCTAAATGGATCCGGGGAAGTTTTTCTCCGACCAGAAATTTCCAGTGTTGCAACAAAGTGGGCTGATCACTGCCGCTCTCATATTGGATCAGACGCCGATGTGAAGAACTCAGCCTGGTGGTCGGCAGATTGAGTTTAGCGGCAAAATTTATGAGCCGGGCAAGCTCTTCCTCTTCCACCGGCGAGGCTCCACAATTTTGATAGGAGAGCGAAACCAGCTGATTAACGAGATAGCCATCCATACCGCCGGGATGGCACTGCTCTAAAAATTTATCATAAGTATCGACGGCATCACTTAAAAACGCCCCGAGCATCGCATCAAAACCATAAGACCTACCGATATAGAGCAAGGCCAGATCATCACAAACCCCGTCGCCCAGACAGCGACGAAAATAGGCTTGATCAAATTCAGGATAGTCGTAGATTTTTTTCTCGTCAACGATAACTTCAAGTTCGACCAGATGGCGGCGCTCAGCGGAGCTGAAAGCGCGGGCACCGGTATCTCCTAAAGAGAGTTGGACGAGCCTCTCCGGCCGTACAACCTCTTGCGCACCATAACCCAGTTCGAGTTCAAAACCATTAAAATCAAAAGGCAAAAGCGCCAGTGAACGCTGCCGACAATCGGGATCATCCATCTGACCAGCCAGTACCAGACCTTTAATAAAAGGCTCTCCGGCAACCATTCGCCCTTTAAAAAAATCGATCCCGAACAGAGGCCCTTGCTCATCTTCAAGAGGGATCAAGGGATCTAGAAAATGTTTCTCCAAATGTTTAAGCAATCGGTCTATCTGCTGATTGCGCCAAGACCTGATCTGCCGGTGACCCAGTTGCGTAAGGCCCTCAAGAACTGAACAAACCCGATCAAAGGTTGCATCGGCAAAGAGCAGAGGCTGGCCTTTAGCATCCATAAACCAGCCGTGGCCATTCTGAGCCCGACCGAGAACCGATTGCGGCAGCAGCCCAGCGAGAAAATCGGGAGCGGCAGCAAATTTCTGTGCCATAAGATAGACATAATCTTGACGCACGCACTCCCGAAAAAGCTCGCGATCACGATCTACACTTAACAGTTTCGGCGAATAGTCCCCATCCCGACGACGATAACGGTGATCGAACGTATCATTTTGACGACCGGCCAAACGGTCAAAGGTCGCCTCAAGACGATCGACCGCAGCCCGTTTCAAATTTTGTTTTGATCTATTTCGGCTCATTTAAATTACATTTTCATCGTTTTTTGCCACGAAATACCAGTGGTGTCCGGTTAATAACTTGCCTTGTAAAAAAATCTAGGGATATCGGGTTGCAATTTTTACGACGCCATCATTTTACTTTCTTGACCGCAAAAGTTAACTCAACTATGATGACCTCGTCAACAAGAATTGAGAACACTTAGCCCATCAGGTGATTTTATGAACGATTCCAACACTTCTCTGTTAAACAAAATTTCCCCTCTAGTCAGAGAGTGGCGCCGGCATCTGCATCGGTATCCGGAACTCTCTGGACAGGAACAAGAGAGCGCCCACTTTATCAGCCAAATCCTTACGCAGTACGGAATCGAGCATCAGACCGATATCGGCGGCCATGGCATCGTCGCCTGGATCAACCGCCAGGCCCAAGGATCTGATATCGCCTTTCGCGCCGATTTTGACGCTCTCCCATTAAATGATCACAAAAAAACGGATTACGCCTCAACTATTCCCGGCGTCATGCATGCCTGCGCTCACGACGGCCATGCGGCAGTTCTTTTGGGATTGGCCGTCGCCTTGGCCGAAAACCCGCAACAGCTCTCTTCCCCGATCAGATTGATTTTCCAGCCCGCCGAAGAGAATGGTCAGGGGGCCATCGCCATGCTTAAAGATGGGCTCTTCAAAAAGAAACCGGCGGCGATTTTCGGTTTTCACTTCTTCCCGCAGATGGAGGTCGGCAGCGCCAGACTTCATCGCCAGGCGTTCATGGCCGCGACCGAACATTTTGTCATCACGATTAAAGGCCGTTCAGCCCACGCCTGCATGCCGGAAAAAGCGATCGACGCAATCCAGGTCGCGGCCCACTTGATTCTTGCCTTAAACCACCTGACGACTAAGAATATCGACCCGATCGATCCGGCTCTGATCTCAATCGGCATGATCAACGGCGGCACAACTTCCAATATTATTGCCGATCAAGTCACCTTGACCGGCACCATCCGCACCCTCTCCCAAGAACAGCATCAGCGCCTGCACACTGCTCTTAAACGAGTCGTCAATGATCTGCCCAAAGCTTTTGCGGCCGAGGCTGAAATAAAGATCAGTGAAGTCGCCCCGGCCCTGGTCAATGATCCCCGTCTTTGTGAACTTATGACCGACATCTTAAGTGAAAGCCGGGCAATCTCCCATTTCGAAGATAACGGCCAACCCCTGCTCGGGGGAGAGGATTTTGCCCGTTTCGCAAATGAGGTGCCCGGCTGTTACCTCTTCTTTGGCTGCGGCAACCATGAACGGGGAATCATCCATCCGTTGCACAGCTCCCTCTTTGATATCGATGAAAAAGCCCTCGATATCGCCCTGGCAACCCTTTATGCCATCGCTTTACAAGATCGTGAGATAATTAATATTTTAAGTGAGGGCAAAAAATCTTAAGGCATCACGGAACAGAATCAGGGCCAGCCCTCCCAGTAACAGACCCAAAAAGCGCATTACGAAAAGATAGAGGCGGCCCGCTAACAAAATCTTTGAGCGTCCCGCC
>JAUVDU010000173.1 GCA_030595135.1 Deltaproteobacteria bacterium
TGAACAGAGAGCGGCAAGCCACTCTACAGCCTTATCGTCACTGATCCGGCTGGTGTTGATCACGACATCGTAAAGGTTTTGGTCACTCCAGTCTTGTTTAAAATAGAACTTGATATATTCGCGACACTTTTTATCCTTCTCTTCAATTAGCTTTTGTGCCTGAGTGTTATTTAAATCGGAATTTACGATTTGCAGACGGGCGATGCGATCAGCCATGGAAGCGACGATTCTGACGTTGATAACCGCAGATTGATCACGCAAAATACATTGCCCGCCCCGACCGACAATCATGACATTGGGGCGTTGCCCTAATTCTGAAATAACTTTACAGATCATCTCTCGATAGATATCACTGTCGATCCATCCTTGGGTGTCAAGAGCGTAGGGGAGCTTGTCGCGCTCATCATAGGTCGTTTCTTTCTCTTCTACTTCATCCTGCTTGTGAGACTTTTTGAAGATATCAAGATCAATGATGCGTGAGAGGTAAGCCTTGACATTAATATGGCCTTCCTCTTCAAATTCCATGACCTCCTGGTGCGATACCTTGGCCTGATCAGCTACCTGCGCAACGATCTCTTTGTCGAGATAGTCATAGTCAATTTTTTGGGCCAGGCGTTTGGCAATCTCCAGGCCTCCTGAAGCGAACTCTTTGGAAATCGTAATAACCGGCATCATCTACTCCTTAAAGTAAAGGGGACAAAGTATCCCCTTAATATGTTAAGGGGATGGGCTCTTTCGTCTTAAATATTGCAGGGCCTTCATAAACAATTTTTTCGGTCATGTCAAACGAAAATCATTATTTTCACGAGGGAAATTAATTCTTCATCGGTCGTTGCCATGCTTTTTGGTGGACATGATCGCGGTGAATTGCTATATCCGGCTGTCTGTTTTTCTTTTTGCCTTCGGCCCGGCCGGTTTAGGATAGGTTTATTTATTATGATTATTGAAACATTTATGACGAAATTTCTTCGTTACCAGAATCAACGTTATCTGACTTTTGATGACTTTACGGTGCAAAAATTGCCGCGCGGCAACCGGGATCGCGAATATCTTCTCTATGTTCATATCCCTTTTTGTGAAGAGCTATGTCCTTATTGCTCTTTCAACCGCTATAAATTTAAGGAAGATCGAGCCCTGCGCTATTTTGCCGCCCTGCGCCGGGAGATCAAACTCTACAGTGAACGCGATTTCAAATGTACCGGGGTCTATGTCGGGGGCGGAACCCCGACGGTTTTACCCGAAGAGTTGGCTGAAACTTTATATCTTATTCGTGAGAGTTTCCCGGTACGCGAGGTTTCGGTCGAAACCAACCCCAATCACTTGACTGACGAGATCGTGACGATTCTCAAACAGGCCGGTGTCAATCGTCTGTCGGTTGGGGTGCAGAGTTTTGATGACTCTCTCTTAAAAGCTATGGAGCGCTACCATAAATATGGCAGCGGGGCTGAGATGGAGGCTAATATTAAGCATTATACGGGGAGTTTTGATACGCTTAATATTGATATGATCTTTAACTTTCCGTCACAATCATTGGAATCTTTGCAACGCGATCTAGAGATTATCAAGGGTATGCCGGCCGATCAGGTGACTTTTTATCCTTTGATGGTCTCCACGGCAACTGAGAAGATTATTAAAAAGACCTTGGGTAAGGTCGATTACCGGCGGGAGAAGCTCTATTATCAGGAGATCTTCAAACAGCTTGAAGGCGATTATCGGCCGGGCTCGGCCTGGTGTTTTTCCCGTCAGAAGGCGATGATCGATGAGTATATCGTCGATTTTGATGAGTATCTGGGGGTCGGCAGCGGTTCTTTCAGTTATCTGAATGGAAAAATTATGGCCAATACCTTCTCGATTGAAGAGTACTGTGAAAAACTTGAGCACGACCAGCCGGCGGTTGCATTTTGTAAAGATTTTTCTCTGATCGAGAGGATGCGTTACGATTTTATGATCAAACTTTTTGGTACGAGTATCGACATGGCCGAGATTCGGAAGCGTTACGGAAATCTTTTTGCCGAGGATCTCTGGAAAGAGTTGGCCCTTTTTAAAGGGCTTAAGGCGCTTAAAGAGGATGGCAACCAACTCTCTCTGACTCCCAAAGGTTACTATTACTGGGTTATCATGATGCGTGAGTTTTTTATTGGGGTCAATAATTTTCGTGATATCTGCCGTGATCGAGTAAAAGGCGGGGAGTAGAAAAGCAAATGGCAAAAAAACCTGAACCCCAAAAAAATGGATCACGCCAAGTAAAACCAAAATCAGACCTTCAGCTCAGGTTGGCCGAAATGCCGGCGGTTGATGAACTTCTTCATGAAGCTTCCCGGCGGGGATTGCTGCCTCGTTTTCCTCGCACTTTGGTCGGGGATCTGGTTCGTTCACGGCTTAAAATAATTAAAGATCGGGTGGTCAGAGAAAACCTACAGGTAAAAGAGCTTTTTTCATCTGAGACCTTCTGGCCTGCAATAGAGAGTGCCCTTGAAGAGTTTTTAGCTCCCAGTCTAAAAGTGGTGATCAATGCGACGGGGGTGGTTATCCATACTAATTTGGGACGTTCACCACTCTCGGCCGCCGCTGTCGACCAAATTGCGGCCGTTGCCGGGCGTTACTCTAATCTGGAGTATGATCTTGAAACCGGTTCCCGCAGTATTCGCTATGCCAATGTTGAAGATCTGCTTTGTCGTCTGAGCGGGGCCGAGGCGGCGATGGTGGTCAATAATAATGCCGGAGCCGTATTGCTGGCACTTTCGGCCTTGGCCGACGGCCGTGAGGTGGTGGTTTCTCGAGGCGAGTTAGTTGAGATCGGCGGCGCTTTCAGAATCCCGGAAATTGTCGTTCAGGGCGGGGCAATTTTGCGTGAAGTCGGGGCGACCAATCGGACTCACCTTAAAGACTATGAGGCGGCAATAAATGAAGAGACCGCACTTTTGTTGAAAGTCCATACCAGTAATTACCGTTTGCTCGGGTTTACCGGACAACCTGAAGTGCGGGAGTTGGTGGCGCTGGGGCGAAAACACGAAATTCCGGTAATTGAAGATCTGGGCAGTGGCAACTTGCTCGACCTTAAAGCCTATGGTCTGCCCGGTGAACCGACAGTGCGGGAAGTTATGGCGAGCGGGGTTGACTTGGTCACGTTCAGCGGCGATAAACTTCTGGGCGGCCCCCAGGCGGGAATCGTGGTCGGGCGTAAGGATCTGGTTGATAAATTAAAGAGACATCCCTTAAACCGGGCTTTGCGCATCGATAAGATGACGCTGGCCGGTCTTGAGGCAGTGCTTAAATGTTTTCTCAATCCGCTGACCGTAGTTGATAAAATTCCGACGTTGAAGATGTTGACGTTGACCGAAGCTGAGTTAAAAAAACGGGCTCAGAACTTGCGCCGAACCATAGTGCGTCATTGCGGTTCCGGTTCCAGGTTACAGCTTAAAATTGAGCCGAGTACCTCTAGAGCCGGGGGCGGCACCATGCCCATGGTTGAGCTCCCGACATATTGTCTTTTCCTGCGGGTTACGGATAAAAGTTCAGCCTTACTCGAAAAATATCTACGCAGCCGATCCCTTCCGGTGGTGGTGCGAATTGTCGATGACTGGCTGGTTTTTGATCCGCGCACTATCTTTGCCGATGAATTTTCGGAGATAGCCCGGGCTTGTCAGGAGTTGATGGACTTGTAAAAAGTGTAACTATTCAGCGAACCCACCATAAAGCAGCATTTAACTGCGTTGAACTTTAAGAGAGTTGTCTCCATTTATCCAGATCGTAACTGAAGCAACTCCTTTAAATTGGATCCGAGATCCTTTCGATTGCCTGATTGTTGCCTCGGCGGCGGCAAATAAGTCCCTTTTACTCATTAAAGATACAACTATCCTGAAAAACTCCCCGGAATTTTCCGGAATTCTCTCCCCCGGAATTCGGCCCGAAATCTGTAAATTCATACTTTTTGCATACTAAAAAAGCAAAAATTCATACTATTTTCATACTTTCGTCCTATTTACACTCTCGTTAAGATGGGTTATAAATAAAAGATATATATTCTCTGAATCTGGATGCAAGTGCGTTGAAGGATGGGTGAAGAGAAAAGCTTTTTTATATCTTGTAAATATTGTAACTGGTAGAGGAGAGGGAGAGATGAAAAAGATTTTGGCTGGATTGGTGGTTGCCGTGTTTCTGATGTGCTCAGGGACAGCTATGGCTGGGAGCTATCCATTTAGTAGTGATTGGTATCCTGTCAGTGATACTGTAGATATTGTTTCATTTGCAATGGGTACAGGAAGTGGTGAGTTGTGGTTATACGATACAACTCAGTCAAGTGGAATAAAGATTGTGTCTAATATCGCAATGGCTAATAACAATGTGACATTTGCGCTAGTTGGTAGTGATTGGTGGGCAACGGAGGAGTTGACTAATACCTCTGTAAATTTGGGTGCTTCTCTGTTTTTCCGCTTTAATTTAAAAGAATCTGGTGTTGATAACTGGCTCTATACGGTTACTGAGGCAGTAGGGGATCATCAATTCTTCTTAAGTGTCGCAAATTCAAATTATTATGTTGATGATGCTAAGCCTGTTCCAATTCCTGCCGCCGCATGGCTTCTCGGCAGTGGTCTTTTCGGTCTGATCGGCATTCGTCGGCGGATGAAGAAGTAGTCGAAGAAAGAAACTCGCACTATCCAAAAGCCCGGCGCTCACGCGCCGGGCTTTTTTGTTTGTATGGCATGATGGAAACGGCCTCTGGGCCTTCGGGGTCGGTGGTTTATTTAACCTGATTGTAGGCCCACTCAAGCCAGGGCATCAATGCTTCAAGATCACTCTTCTCTACGGTTGCGCCACACCAGATGCGCAGACCTGAAGGCGCATCGCGGTAAGCGCCGATATCCAGAGCTACATTCTCATCGGCAAGGAGTTTGATCAGCGCTTTTACCTTGTCGGCTTCCAGATCAAGAATCAGGCAGACACTGGTATTTGAACG
>JAUVDU010000270.1 GCA_030595135.1 Deltaproteobacteria bacterium
GTCGGTGAAATCTCGGCCGCCTCTCAGGAGCAATCCAACGGTGTTGGTCAGATCAATATTGCGATCTCCGAGATGGATAAAGTGACCCAGCAAAATGCTGCCAATGCCGAAGAGTCGGCCGCGGCCGCCGAGGAACTTAATGCCCAGGCTGAACAGATGAATGATTTTGTCGGCGATCTGACCGCCATGGTCACCGGCAAAAGGTCTTCCGGAACAACCACAATGACCCGCAGACCACCAAAACAACTGGCCGCCCCGAGAACTCCGGCTAAAGCCAAAAAAACCGCTTCACCGGCGGCCGCCGTTATCCCGTTTGATGATGATGACAGCAGCGATGATTTCGAGGGATTTTAGTCCGACAATGCGAGCTTCGCATGTAGCCCAATCAAGCAACTGAAGTCAGAGCGAAAATTGCTTCGCCCACTTCGAAGGGGACAGAGCTCAGCCCGGCTCGGGCTCTTGTGCCCTTTAGGGTGAAAGCCCTGCCTGGAGGTCTGTCCCCGCATCAAGATAGCTAGAAATTTTCTTGTTTTTTTATAACAGTTTTTCGCAAGGAGTTATCATCATGGCACAAACAACAACGCAAAATGATTTTGGCGGTGGTGGCCCGCAGAAGTTTTTGACTTTTTCCCTGGCCAATGAAGAGTATGGCATTAACATTATGCGAATCAAGGAAATTATCGGCATGATGCCGGTCACGGTACTGCCGCAAACCCCGGAGTACGTCAGGGGGGTGATTAATCTGCGCGGCAAAGTGATCCCGATTATCGATTTGCGCTGCAAGTTTAATCTTGAGCAAATCGAGCCCACGGAACGTACCTGCATCATCGTTATCGAAACTGAAAACGACGAGCAGATACAAACCCTGGTCGGCATTATCATTGATGGCGTCTCCGAAGTCGTCAATCTTAAAGGGGACGAGGTCGAACCGGCTCCGAACATGCAAACAGACCTTCATGAACAGCTTATTTTAGGCTTAGCCAAATGCGAAAATGGGGTCAAAATCCTGCTCGATATTGATAAGGTTATCAACCACGATGAATTGGCCGGAGTCGGAAAAGAGACATCGTAACCCCCTTTCGAGTAAATACTTCACTGGTAATTAGGGATAATGATTATGACAAGCCCAAGCGAAACCAATCACCCGGACGATGAGTATCTATTTGCCACCTTTTTTCTCAATGAGCTGGAGTTCGCAATTGACGTAAACTATGTTCAGGATGCCATCCCCAGTCCGAAACAGATTATAGCTCTACCTTCGACCCCTGACTACCTCACCGGGATCATAGACTTACGCGACAACATCGTCCCGATTATCAACACCCGAAAACGCTTCAAGATGGCAGCCAACCCCAAAACCAACGGCGGCCATATCGCCATCACCCGCTGTCAAAATCGCTATATGGGTTTGACTTTTGACGCCATCAGCGAAGTCGTCAGAGTGAAAAACCGGTTCCTGGAACCTCTGGCCCCGGAATTTCAAAATGAGGGCGATCTACTGTCCGGAATCATCAAACTTGACGACGGCAAACGGCTCATCCAGATTATCAACCCAAATTATCTCTTTGACTATAAAGAGTTGCCGGTTCACCTACAAAGAGCCACCCAGCCTCAAGAGAGCCAAGCAGCGCTCTCTTCCCGGCGCCAGAGCGTCGCTTTCCAGATTGCCGAACAAGCCTTTGGTATTGACATTAAATATGTCAGAGAGATTATCAAAACCCCGGAGATAAAGCAGAAGATACTGGTCGAAGAGTATATCCTGGGAGCTATATCGTTACGAGAAGAACTAATCTCTATTGTTGACCTACGCCGTTTTCTAACCGGTGACGTCAATGAGCCGACCTTGGATGATAGTCGAATTATCATTCTCAGGATAGAGGATTTTTCTTTTGGTATTCTGGTCGATGCTATCTTAGAGGTTATCACTTTTACAAAAGAGGATCTGCAAGAGATGCCGGGCTGGTCCGGTAACCGGCATGCAGGAGGTTTTAGCGGCGTTCTTGAAAGAGCTGACTACAGCCTTGTCTTGCTCGAAACTGAAACCCTCTTTGCCAATGCTCTAAAGCGACTTGCAGAGCATGTAAACCTGCATGACGAAAACTATTCGGCCACATCAGACCGCAAAACCAAAGAACTGGAAGAGCAGGAAAAGGAGGCCCCACCAGTCACATTTATTACTTTTGCTCTCGATGAGACCTATGGTGTCGAAATCACTAACATTCGGGAAATCGTGCGCTACCAGGACAATATTCGTCAACTTCCAGGTCAAGTCGATTATATTCAGGGAATTTTAAACCTGCGCTCCGAGGTGATTCCGATCATCAACTTGCGCCGTTACTTCAATAAGCCCGCAGATAAACACAGTGAAACCATGATCATGATCTTCACCTATGAAGATAAGCAGCTCGGCATTCTCATCGACCACCTGCTGGAGATCAGAACGTTGTCACTGCAAAAACAGGATGATGTCCCGCAGCTAGTGGCACAGGAACAGACCACATATAGCCGGGGCTTGGTAGAGCGGATCATCGAAATTGAAAACCGGAAGGGGGAGCATACCCCAACCATGATCCTCGACATCTCCCGGTTCTACCGGAAAATGGACGGCAGAAGTTCAGAATCGGCAGAAGTCGAACCTGAAACAGAGACCACCGAACTAACAATATAAGTTATCAATTTAAGTTATCAATTTTAAAGTTCTACTAATTAGGAGATAAAAAAATGGCGACATCTGAAAACACAGCGGCAGCGACGACATCCTTTATTAACCTGATCAGCGACCCCAGCTTCGTAGTTGATGAAAATCTCACGATAGTGGATGCCAACCAGAACTTTTTTGACACTTTCTCAATATCTGCCAAAGCTGTAATCGGCAAAAAAGTCTGCGAAGAAGTCTGCGGCAACCCTCTTTGCGGCACTAAGGATTGCCCGGTCACCATTGCTAAGCGCGTCCATAAAGCCGGCAGTTTTGAGACAATTTACAAACATGACGAGACTTTCACCCACTACAAATCTACCGCGACCCCTTTAAACGGCTCAGACTCCAGTGGCACAATCGTAAGTCTCCAGGACATTACCGACAAAAAAGATACCGAAGCCAAACTCCGACAAATGGAGACCGACCTAAATGTTATCCCGACACCGATTATGGAGATTGACAAAAATTTCAATGTCACTTTTATGAACCCGGCCGGGGCCTCCGTCGCCGGTTTAACCCCGGACGAAGCTGTCGGCATGAAATGTTACGATCTCTTCAAAACGCCGCATTGTCAAACCGAAAAATGCGCCTGTGACCGGGCCATGAAAACCGACTCGGTAATCTATGAACAGACCATTGCCCGACCCAAAGAGGGTGTCATTGTTCCAATCAAATACACCGGAGCTCCGATCAAAGATGCCAAAGGCAATATCAAGGGAGCTTTGGAGTATATCCTCGACATCACTGAAGAGGCCAAAAAAAAGCAGGAAGCTGATGAAAAAATTGAAAATTTGAATGTTATACCAACCCCGATCATGTCAATTGACACCGAGTACAACGTCACGTTCATGAACCCCGCCGGGGCTGCTATTGCCGGCCTAACCCCGGACGAAGCTGTCGGCAAAAAATGTTACGATCTCTTCAAAAC
>JAUVDU010000196.1 GCA_030595135.1 Deltaproteobacteria bacterium
CGATCTTTGCCCCGGATGAAATTTCTGCGATCAGCTCTTTTATCTGCGACTATTTTGAACTAAATAGTTAACCACCATGCCCTCCAAACCATCACTCAAATACCCCCTAAGCGGAGCCGTACTCGCTGGCGGCCGGGCTCTGCGCTTGGACGGTATGGACAAAACCCAACTCCGCTTAGGCCGGGAAAGCCTGCTCAGTCGCACCCTCGGCATCCTCAACTCTTTCTGTGCAGAGACCTTGATCAGCAGCAATACGTTGAAACAACATCCCCAGGGACGCATCGTCACTGATCTCGAACCGGACCAAGGCCCTTTGGGAGCAATTTACAGCTGCTTGCTTAAAGCCCGCAACCCCTATCTGCAGATCGTCGCCGGAGACATGCCTTTCATTAGCGCTTGCGGACTGACTAAACTCTGGCAGGAAAGAAAAGATTTCGATGTCATAATCCCGCAAACCCCGGACGGCCTGCAACCCCTGGCCGCCCTCTACAAACAGAGCTGTATTCCCGCCATCGCCAAACAATTAAAAATGAAAAATTTTAAAATCAGACGATTTTTCCATGATGTCCGGGTCAAGATCATTATATGCTCAGATTTCCCCGATATTTACCCG
Source organism: Deltaproteobacteria bacterium (assembly GCA_030595135.1). Classification (GTDB taxonomy): domain Bacteria; phylum Desulfobacterota; class Anaeroferrophillalia; order Anaeroferrophillales; family Tharpellaceae; genus Tharpella. The sequence goes on from JAUVDU010000196.1 coordinate 614, forward strand.
GATCATACCTTCCTCAATATCAATTCTCCCAAAGACCTGCAAAAGGCCCGATCCATCTATAGTAAAACAAATTAAATGTTTGAATTTTCAACCGTTACCTGCTATTAGACGCGCCGCAGAGAGTAACTGGGACAGTCGGCAGTGGGCAGTAAAAATCACTTCAGATTTCACACCTTCCAACCATCACCAAGAAAACACCTGTACTGACCCGAATTTACCGTACTTTTGACCGACTTGAGCCAAACTTATCAGCCTAATTTTACTCTCCTGCAACAACCATAGCACCCGGCAAAACCGGGACAACACTTTTTTATTTAACTAATAAGGATTACCAAAAACGTGCAACAAGTCTTTAGCGACACCAGCTTTACCCAACTCGATATTCCGGCCGAGGTTCTTGAAGGAATCGCCGCCGCCGGTTATGAATTCTGTACCCCGGTTCAAGCCGAGGTTCTTCCTCAAACCTTAAAAGGCGACAATATCGCGGCCCAGTCCCAGACCGGAACCGGCAAGACCGCAACCTTCCTGATCACGTTATTAACGCGCCTGATCCGGTCTGAAAAAAACGGCGAGAACTCACGAGCCAACGAAAGCACATCTAGGCCCAGGGCTCTGATCCTGGCCCCGACCCGTGAGCTGGCCGTCCAGATCGGAAATGAAGCAGACATTTTAAGCGAAACTACGAATATTCGTTTTCAAGCAATTTACGGCGGCGTTGACTATGAAAAACAGCGTATGGCCCTGCAATACGAACAGGTTGATGTCGTCGTCGCGACGCCGGGTCGTTTGATCGATTACATGAAACAGAAGGTTATCTTTTTAGATGACCTTGAAGTATTGGTTATTGACGAAGCTGATCGGATGTTTGACATGGGTTTCATCCCTGACGTTCGCTGGCTGCTCAAACGCTGTCCCCCGACCGACAAACGCCAATCCCTGCTCTTTTCCGCAACCCTCTCAGAGAAAGTCATGGAGCTCGCTTACGAGCATCTTAATATCAGCGAAGCGACCAATATCAATCCGGGACAGATTACGGTTGATAAAATCGACCAGAGCCTCTACCACGTCGGCAAACACGAAAAAATGTCTCTGCTTTTTGGCCTTTTGCACCGGGAAAAACCCGAAAGCAGCCTGATTTTCACCAACACCAAAAGAATGGCCGAAATCCTTGAAGATTACCTCAAAGCTAACGGTTTTGCGGCGGCCTGCTTAACCGGTGATGTCCCGCAAAAGAAACGTATGGCCACGCTGGAGCGTTTCAAAAATAAAAGGCTCAACATCCTGATCGCCACCGATGTCGCCTCCAGGGGTCTCCATATTGATGCGGTCACCCATGTCTTCAACTATGATCTGCCCCAAGACGCCGAAGATTATGTCCATCGTATCGGCCGGACAGCGCGAATCGGGGCCACCGGCAACGCCATCGCCCTGGCCGGCGAAGAGGACGCTTTCTACCTTGAAGCGATCGAAAAACTAGCCGGAAAAATTCCGGTTATCTGGGCTGAAGATGATGATTTTGAACGTAACTTCAAACGCCCGCAACGCCGCCCGCAAAGCAGCCCGCGCAGTACCTCGGGGAGAGGAAAACCCGGAGATTCCAGAGGGCGCGGCGGCAGCTCCGGCACGCGAAGTAAACCGTCAAGGTCTACAGGTTCAAAATATGAGCCCAAAAAGCGCCGCCCAAGTTCAGACGAGCGGTCGGAACAAGAGAGCAAGCAACCCTCCCGCAGGCGCAGTAGTTCCAGCGGCAGCAGCCAGGGAGAAACGCAAAAATCGACCGAAAATCGTTCACGCCACCGTCCGCCGCGTAAGCGGAGCAGCGGGGAACAGGCAGCTAAGGGTGTGGGGGCAAAGAGCACGGACAAAAAGCCGCAACCAGCAAAATCCGCTCCGGAAACCAACAAAGATGTTAAGCGAAAAGTTGACAACACGTCATCCCGGCCCCCGGTAAAAAAACAGGCTTCGCAGCCGCAAAAGAAAAAGGGACTCCTGGGAAAAATCTTCGGCATTTTTAAGAACAACGATTGAAAAATAGACCTATGAGTACGAACAAAAACCCCATCTACCGCGTCCATTTTCAGACTGATGATCGCAGCTACTCGCTTTTAGCACGATCCGTTAAGGAGTCGGAATTCTTCGGTTTCATTGAACTCTCTGAGATCATCTTTGAAGATCTCAACCGCCTGATCATCTCTCCGGAAGACGAGGCTCTACGCAAAGAGTTCGCCAAGGTTGAGAGTATCACCATCCCCCATCAGTATCTGCGTCGAATTGATCGCCTCTCCGACTCCGATGATGTCGGGGTCTCATATCTGAAAATAGCGAAAAGTAAGAAGAAAAACGACTAAAAACAATATCCACCCTGCCTCGGGTGGGGTCATTGCAGAGTGGAAAGGCGCAGCCATTTCCCTTGCTTTGATACCGTCGAACCAGTGAGCGAAGCAAAGTGACAAACAACCCTCTATAATTTAAAAGGAGAAATTATCATGCATGAACATCATGATCACGGCCCCTGTGAAAACGACGGCCACTGCCACAGCTGCGGCAACCACCAGGAAAAGATGAGCTTTGCCGAAAAATTGACGATGCTTTTGAATCACTGGATCGACCACAACGACAGTCACCAGACCGACTATAAAAAATGGGCTGCCCAAGCCAAAGAGGAAGGCTATGACGAGGTCGTCGAAAAAATCCTCGAGGCGATGCAGCAATTTCAGGAAGGTAACCAGCGCCTACGCCAGGCTCAACAAATCATGACCATGGACTAAAAATGGCTTCAAAAAATGTCCAGCTGCTTCGTTCCGCTTCAACCTTCGTCACTGAGGCGTACTTCTCGTACGCCTCATTCCTCAGGCATCGCGCGCCTCGCATCTGAACATTTTATTTTGCCATTTCAAATTGGAGTTAAAATTCGTAATGAGTTGTCAGGTATACCAAGAGCTTGAAGAGCGGGGGCTGGTTTATCAGAGTACCAACGCCGAGGGTTTACAAAAACTTCTGCAAGAGGCGCCGCAGACCTTCTATATCGGATTTGATCCGACAGCCGACAGCCTTCATGTCGGCTCTCTGATCCCGATTATCGTCATGATGCACCTGCAAAAGGCCGGTCATCGCCCGATTGCCATCTTAGGCGGCGGTACGGCCATGGTCGGCGATCCCAGTGGCAAAACTGAACTACGGCAGATGCTGACTCCGGAAAAGATCGTTGAAAACGGAAAAGGCATTGCCGCCCAACTCGCTCGTTTTCTTGATTTCAGTGATGATCGCTGCCGACTGATCAATAATGCCGACTGGCTCTCATCGCTTAAATATGTCGACTTTTTAAGAGAGATCGGACGCCATTTCAGTGTCAACCGGATGATCACGGCGGAGTCTTATAAACAACGCCTTGAGACCGGCCTCTCTTTCATCGAATTTAACTACATGATTCTCCAGGCTTACGATTTTCACGTCTTATGCCAGGAACAACAATGTCGCATCCAGATGGGCGGCCAGGATCAGTGGGGAAATATCGTGGCCGGCATTGACCTCATTCGCCGCACGCAAAGTGTTGAGGCTTACGGGGTCACGTTCCCGCTGCTGACCACCAGTAGCGGTGAAAAATTCGGTAAAACCGCTGCCGGAGCCGTCTGGCTCTCAACCGAACGAACTTCGATTCTCGATTTTTACCAATTCTGGCGCAATTGCGAAGACTCTGAAATCAGACGCCTCTTAAGTTTCTTCACATTCCTGCCAATGCCCGAGATCACACGCTTAAGCGCCCTTCAGGATCAGGCCGTCAATCGCGTCAAAGAAATTCTCGCCTATGAAGTTACGGCCCTGGTTCATGGTCATGCAGCCGCAACCACAGCTTACAAGACCGCAATCAGCCGCTTCGGCAGTGCTGACCCTAAACTTAAAGTTGAAACTTCATCCGCCATTCGTAATATCAGTCT
>JAUVDU010000249.1 GCA_030595135.1 Deltaproteobacteria bacterium
GAATGGCAACAGCTGAAAAAAGAGTTTTACTGCCCCTGCCATGAAGGTTTTTTTAATGCTGACGGTAAAAACATCAAGGGTCCGCCACCACGCCCACTCGATGAGTTTAAGGTGACGGTCAAGGACGACAATATTTATGTCGCCCTGGAAGAGGTGTAGTTTATGGAAGATGTCAAAAAAGATGATGGCTGGATCGACAAAACCCTGCCGGTTGACTGGGATAAAGTCAAAGAGGAAGCGGTTGGCGAGATTCTGCCCCACCACATGAAACTTTGGTGGTACTGTTTGGGCGGCGTCCCGGCAATAATGTTCATAATTCTGGTAATCACCGGAATGATGCTCGCCTTTTACTATGTTCCCCACCCCGATATGGCCTACGAAAGCGTGGTCAGAATAAGCACTCAAATCCCTTATGGCTGGTGGTTGCGTTCAATCCATCGCTGGAGTGCGGAGATCATGATCGTCACCGTATCTCTGCATGCAATTCGCGTTTTTGCGACCGGGGCTTACCGTCATCCACGTGAGTTGTGCTGGATGAGCGGCGCTATTCTCCTGCTCTTGACCTTCGGTTTAGGTTTTACGGGCTACTCTCTGGTCTACACCCAAATGTCCTACTGGGCCATGACCATCGGTACTGGAATTGCTGCCAAAACCCCGATAATCGGATCCTTTCTCGCCCGCTTCATGCTGGGTGGAGAATCTATCGGAGATGCCACTTTAAACCGTTTTTTCATTCTCCACGCTGCCATCCTGCCGAGTATTACGTTCCTCATGGTCTTCGTTCACATCGTTCTGATCCGCCTGCACGGCGTAACTGAACATCTGGTCGGCATCCAGCGGGAAGTTATCAAAGGCCTCTCGCGCGGCGATGAATAGGAGTATAACCATGACTAATGAACCACAAGAAACCCAGGAGGATTACCGTTTTTTTCCCGATCATATTCTGACTGAGGTCAATATCGGGCTCTTCCTCTTTTTTCTCTGCTGCGTTCTGGCAATTGTCCTGCCGGTCGAAGTCGGAGAAAAAGCCAACCCTTTGATCACGCCGGAACATATCAAACCGGAGTGGTATTTTTATCCGATGTATAAGTGGATCAAGATGACGCCTGAGGTCGTTGGTATCTTCTTCCCGATGTTGGTCATCGGCATCTTTATCTGCTGGCCGGTAGTCGATGGTGTTATCGTCAAAAGCACCGGCAATAAAAATTTACCGATCATTATCGGCGTTATCGGCATGGTTATCGTAACCACATTGATGATTCTGGAAGCTATACCGCATTGATGACAACTCTAAACTTTTTAAACCTAAATAATTTATAACCTTTTATTTCAGGAGAGATAACCATGGATTCAAGCGCAAAAAAATGGTTGGTGTTCATCATGTGCATCTTCCTGCTGGCGGCTCTTTTCCTCGTCGCCCGCTACGAATCGGTTCGTTTTGCCACTAAAATGGGCATGGAACCTCACAAAATCTATGTCAGTGACGCCAGTAAACCTTGTTTGGAGTGTCATAAACGCAAAGGTGTCGCACCCAATATGATCACCCAGTGGGAAGGCAGTAAGCACGCCGCTAAAGGGATTGATTGTGTGCAGTGTCATACGGCTGAAAAAGGCGATTTCGATGCCTTTACCTGTCCCGAATCGAGTACTCTTGTAGCCCAGTTTCCAACACCTAAAGACTGTGCCAAGTGCCACAAGGAAGAGGTTCAGGAGTTTACCGAAAGTAAACACGCCTTTCCTTTCTGGATTTACGCCAATGCCGACCGGGCCGTTTTCGAACCGATCATCGGCACCAAGCATGGCTGTGAAGAGTGTCACCAGATTACCAATTTCTGGCCCGATGGCAGCGTTGGGGAATGTGACGCCTGTCATCCCAAACACAGTTTCTCCATCGCCGTTGCGCGTCAGCCCGAAACCTGTGGCGAATGCCACATCGGCCCTGACCATCCTCACATTGAACTCTATCTCGAGTCCAAACACGGCAACATTTTCAAGGCGAGTGTTCAGGGTCAGGTGGATATGAACTTCAAGAGCTCGGATACAGATCCGATCCCGATTGAAGTTCCGGTCTGTACGACTTGTCATATGGATGCCGTACCCGGCGTCAAAGGCACGCATAACGTCAGTGCCCGCTTGGCTTGGGAATCACAAGCACCCTGGAGTTACCGAACAGTTTGGTTTGATGAAAAACTGGGTAGCTGGGAAGATAAACGGAAACGTATGGCCGGCGTCTGTGTCAACTGTCATAGCGAAACCTTTACTGATCTTTATTTGTTGACCGCTGACTTGGTCAATCTCCAGTACAATGAAATTCGTCGCGCCTTTGTCTACTGGAACAAGAAATACACAGCCAGCGGTATTGTCCACCGCACTGAAATGGATGGTAAATTTTACTCTAATCCGGTCATCAACGGCTGGGACGAAAAACCTGAAGTGCTGATGTATGAAACCTGGCATCATGAAGGCCGCCGTTTCCGCCATGGATCAGAGATGATGGGCGCTGACTACACCCAGTGGCATGGCGTCTGGGAGATGCAGCATAAACTCCAGGAAATGATCGAGTATGGTGCCGAACACGGTGACGAAGAGGCGAAAATTATTGCTGAAAGCACCAGTCCAACCAAATTCATGCCTTACAAACTCTATGATTTTCCGGGCAACGAGTGGGGTATCGGCACCGAGAAAAACCGGGTTCCGGTTCTCTACAAGATCATTCCCGATTACTGGGAAAAAATCAAAGCCAATGTTGAAGAAGCGGTCAACCACGGTCTCCTGACTAAAGCGCAGTGGGATATCTGGATGGAACGCTACAACAACAAGGAACACTACTTGGGCACCAAGTATCCTCCGCATCCGATCTTTGAAGCCTACAAAGCTCGCAATAAGAAGGATATGGCTGAATTAAAGAGACAAGCAATTGGCCTGAAACTGCCTTCACCAACAGCATTTGACGATGTTCACTAAACTATAACCTTAAAACCGGAAAAGGCGGGGGCCGGTGTGGCCCCCGCCTTTTCCACAACAACTTCATTGGACTAGGAAAAAAATGAAAGTATTTACAAAAACAGTCGCTATCTCTCTCTTGGTTGCTTTTATTTTTCTCCTGCCTGCAGGAGCTGAAACAAAAAACTCTGAAGTTCTGGCCGAAATTGACCAGCAAAAGATCACCAAGGCCGACTTTACCGCCTACCTGAGCCTTTTCAAAGATCAAGGTAAATATCAACCCACCACGACCGCAGCCCGGGAAAAACTTCTCAATAATCTGATCGACCGCACCCTGTTGCTGGAGGAAGCTCGAAAACAGGGCTATTTTGAAGCTCCGGAACTGAAAAAACACGGCTCCCTTAACTCAATCGAACATGAAACCATTGTTTTACGCCAACTCCTCACCGACCGGATCTCCAGACCGGCGACAATTGACGATAAAACCGTCAACACCTATCTTAAAACCCATACCAATCTCACATTCGAACAAGCCCAGGAAAAATTAACTTCAGAACGTCAACTACAACTATTTCAGGAGCTGATGCAGAATCTGAAAAAAGAGCGTAAAATTATTATCAATAAAGATGCTCTAAAAAGCATCTAACTTAAACCCTAAGCTGGCTGAGCCGGAACCAAGAAGCGAAACAAAATTTTCATTTTTACATTCAAAGAAAATTGCCCCCCTCTCCGCACCTCTGTACCAGTAAGGAAACAAAGCAGGAATCCCGCAAAGACGCAGAGACGCAAAGAAGGTCAAAAGCAAACCCAACCCATGGTTTTTCTTGGCGTTTTGGCGTCTTGGCGGAAAACAAAAAGATTTTTGACCTTTTGTA
>JAUVDU010000049.1 GCA_030595135.1 Deltaproteobacteria bacterium
CAACGCCACGATTTTGATGGTGCAATTGCTGAGTATCGGGCGGTTTTGAAAGAGGTGCCCCAGAATGTGCCGGTCATGTTTAGTCTGGCCAAAGCCCATATCGGTAATAAGGAGAGTAAAATTGCGCTTGAGCTTTTGCAGAAAGCTTTCGATCTTGATGCCAAAATAGCGCCGATGGCAATCTTGCTGACACGGATCTACCAACAAGAGGGAAAGTTTGCCAAAGCTTTGGAAACCGTGGAAAAAGCTCTACAGCAAAATCCGGGAAATTCCGAATTGCTGGAAATGACAGCCAGTTTAATGGTTCGTCGGGGGCGTTCGGCCGATGCCTTGGAGCTCTGTCGCCAGTACTTGGCTAAAATCCTGATAATCCGCAGCTCAATGTCCTTTTAGCCCAGATTCAGGTTTCAATGCGGGACTTTCCTCCAGCTCAAGAGCGCCTGCTAAAGGTGCTTTCCCAAGATGCCGATAACCGGGCCGCACTCTTTACGCTGGTTCGCCTCGAGCTGCTCAAAGGATCGCCGCAGGAAGCCTTGGCGCATGGTCGGGAGCTTCACGAAAAGGATCCTGAAAACCAGATTTACGCTTTGTTGCTGGCCAACCTCTATGAACAGACTGGTAACTTCGCTGAAGCCGCCGGGATCTACGGTGAGGTTCTAGCCAAAAACCCGCAATCATTGGTGGCCGCTAACAACTTGGCTTATTATTACGCCGAGCATCAAGCCTCGGTCGAGAATATCGCCAAGGCCAAGGAACTTCTAGAACCGTATCTTGATAAATATCGCGAGGAGCCGGTTTTGATGGATACCGCAGCTTGGGTTTACTATCGGGCCGGTGAGTATGATAAAGCCCTGGAATTGCTAACCGGGGTTGAAGAGAAGATCAAACAGGTACCCGAAGCCCTCTATCATCTCGGCATGATCAATAAAGAGCTCGGCAACCGGGAAAAGGCCTTAAGCTACTTGCAAGAGGCCCTGGCGAGTGAAAAATTTGTCGCGCCAAAAGATGCTGAGGCCGCTTTGCAGGAGTTACAGCAGTAAAGCCTGCAGATTGTAAAAGCATAAAAAAAGCGGAGTCTTTACGACTCCGCTTTTTTTATGGATATTGTGACAGTTTCAATCACCCGATATCAGCATGATAGCGTTGCAGGCTTTTAACCTCGCCATGGCCTTTGCGGGTTGCGGCGATGCCTTTGGCGGCGGCGATAGCGGCCGCCATGGTTGTGATATAGGGAACCTTATATTTAATTGCCGTTTTACGGATATAGGAGTCATCGACCGTACTCAGTTTGCCGCTCGGCGTATTGACCACCAGTTGGACTTCGTTGTTGGTGATCGCGTCGACAATATTGGGTCGGCCCTCATGGCGTTTAAGAATAATATCAGACTTGATGCCGTTATCGGCTAAGAATTGATGGGTTCCTTTGGTTGCTTTAATGGCAAATCCGAGTTCCGAAAAGCGGGTTGCGACTTCAAGGGCTCCTTGGCGATCACGGGATGAGACCGTTAAAAGCAGGGTTCCTTCGAGGGGCAGAGTTTGGCCGGCTGCTTCCTGGGCTTTGAAAAAAGCGAGGCCGTAGTTGTCGGCTAGACCCAGAACTTCACCGGTAGAACGCATTTCCGGGCCGAGCAGGGGATCGACTTCGGGGAACATATTAAAAGGAAAAACCGCTTCTTTAACGCCGAAATGGGTTATTGGCCGACGTTTCAGCTCAAGATTGCGCAATTTCTTGCCGAGCATCACCTCGGTTGCCAATTTTGCCATCGAGATATTACAGATCTTGCTCACCAAAGGGACGGTGCGGCTGGCGCGGGGGTTGGCTTCAAGGATGTAGACCCGGTCGTCGGCAATCGCGTACTGGATATTCATAAGGCCGACAACTTTCATTTCAATCGCAATTTTTTTGGTGTACTCCTCGATTGTGTCGATATGGCGCAGAGGGATATTGATCGGTGGGATAACGCAGGCCGAATCGCCGGAGTGAACTCCGGCCAGTTCGATATGTTCCATGACCGCCGGGACGAAGGCGTCCTCACCGTCAGCGATGGCATCAGCTTCGGCTTCAATCGCATTTTCGAGGAATTTGTCAACCAGAATCGGCCGTTCCGGGGTGACATCGGTAGCTTTTTCAACATACTCGCGCAGCATCTCCTGATCATGAACCACCTCCATCCCCCGGCCGCCAAGGACGTAAGAGGGGCGGACGATCAGGGGGTAACCGATTCTTCCGGCGATCTCTAAAGCTTCATCCAGAGTGCTGGCCATGCCCGCTTCCGGCTGCGGGATGCCGAGTTTTTTCATCATCTGGTTGAATTGATCACGATCTTCGGCGAGATCGATGGTTTTCGGTGAGGTGCCCAAGATTTTGACCCCGGCCTTTTCCAGCTCGGATGCCAGGTTGAGCGGTGTCTGTCCCCCAAACTGGCAGACGGCACCCTCCGGTTTCTCTTTGTCGTAGATCGCGAGAACATCTTCGACTGTCAGGGGCTCAAAGTAGAGTTTGTCGGAGGTGTCATAGTCAGTCGAGACGGTTTCCGGATTGCAGTTGACCATGATGGTCTCATAGCCGGCTTCGCGCAGAGCAAAGGCGGCATGAACACAACAATAATCAAACTCAATCCCCTGGCCGATACGGTTGGGGCCGCCGCCTAAAATCATAATTTTGCGATTTTTACTGACGGAAACCTTGTCCGGTGCATTATACGTGGAGAAATAGTAGGCCGCATCTTCAACCCCGCTGACCGGAACCGGTTCCCAGGCTTCATTGAGGCCAAGTCCTAAACGTTTTTCACGGATTACGGTTTCCGACAGATCCAGGATTGAAGCTAGATATTTGTCGGCAAAGCCATCCTTTTTGGCTTCTTTAAGAAGCTCGTCCGGTGGCAGCGAACCTTTAAATTGGAGAATTTTTTCTTCGAGTTGCACGAGCTCCTGCATCTGTTCAAGAAACCAGGCCTTGATATGGGTGAGTTGATGCAGGTTCGCAATTGTCGCCCCTTTACGCAGGGCTTCATAAATAATGAAATGGCGCTCGCTGCTCGGTTCATGCAATTTTTCCAACAGTTCTTCAAGGCTTTTTTTATTGAAATCCTTGGCAAAACCGAGGCCGGGGCGGCCGTTTTCGAGTGAACGAATCGCCTTTTGGAATGACTCTTTGTAGTTTTTGCCGATACTCATGACCTCGCCGACAGCTCGCATCTGGGTGCCGAGGCGATCTTCAACGTCTTTGAATTTTTCAAAGGCCCAACGGGCAAATTTGACGACAACGTAATCTCCGTAGGGGCTGTATTTCTCTAAAGTGCCGAGCCTCCAGTAAGGGATTTCGTCCAACGTCAGGCCGCAGGCGAGCATGGCTGAGATCAAGGCGATGGGAAAGCCGGTGGCTTTGGAGGCCAGAGCCGACGAACGCGAGGTTCGGGGATTGATCTCGATAACCACGACTCTTCCGGTTTCCGGGTCATGCGCGAACTGGACGTTGGTGCCGCCGATAACTTCAATCGCATCAACGATATCGTAAGAGTATTTTTGCAGACGATCCTGGAGCTCCTTCGAGATCGTCAGCATCGGGGCGGTACAGAAAGAATCGCCGGTATGAACCCCCATGGCGTCGACATTTTCAATAAAGCAGACCGTAATCTTTTGGTTTTTGGCGTCGCGGACAACTTCAAGTTCGAGTTCTTCCCAGCCTAAGACCGACTCCTCGACCAAAATCTGGCTTACTGGGCTCGCGGCCAGCCCCCGGGTTGCGAGGGTCTTAAATTCATCCTTATTGTAGGCAAATCCGCCGCCGGTGCCACCCATCGTGTAGGCGGGTCGAATAACTACCGGCAGTCCCATCTTTTCAACAATCGCTTCAGCTTCCTTGAGGTTGGTGGCAATATCACTGCGTGCGACTTCGATGCCGAGACGGGCCATCGTATTCTTGAACTCCTGGCGATCTTCACCGCGTTCAATGGCATCGATATTGACGCCGATAACTTTGACTCCATATTGTTCAAGAACACCTTCTCGGGAAAGGGCAAAAGAGAGATTTAAGGCGGTTTGACCGCCGAGATTGGGGAGCAGGGCGTCAGGCCGCTCTTTGGCGATAATCTCGGTTATGGTGGCGAGGTTTAAAGGCTCGATATAGGTGACATCGGCAACCGTTGGGTCGGTCATAATCGTGGCCGGATTGGAGTTGACCAGCACAATTTCGTAACCGAGCCCTTTTAAAGCCTTGCAGGCTTGGGTGCCGGAGTAGTCAAACTCGCAGGCCTGACCAATAACGATGGGCCCGGAACCGATAATCAGAATTTTGTTGATATCCTCGCGTTTGGGCATGAGTCTCTCCTGAAAAGTATGAAAAGGTTAATTGTTATAACGGTTAAGGACTTCGAATAATTGGGTTGCGGACAAAAATCGCCTTTAGTACTAACCCTCGGTTGAACGTTTGTCAATCTTTTCGGCTAATCTTTTCAGCCACTTTATACCAGTGATCGGCATTTTCATAGTCTGCGCTTAAAAGAGCCGCCAGAAATGCGAGTTGTGCGGTTTCCGGCTGCCGGCGCAGTTCCCAGGATATGCGAGCTTGTTCCAGCGCGCCGGCACCATTACCGGCGGCCAATAATTGTTGGCCGGCAATGTAGGTTCCGGCGGCAGCGTCGGTGATCTCTCGCAAACTGTCAAGTTCGCATTGGCAACGACTGCATTGGCTCAGAGTGGCTAATCTGGCTGAGGCTTGCTCTTTCCTGCAGGCCGGGCATGATATCTCCCACATGATCGTTTTTTTCTCCTTTCCCTTTTGATGAACTCTTAATCTTCGAGATAAAAAAGCAGGTCGGAGAGGGATTCGCAGGCCTGCTCAAGTTTTGGCCAATCCCTGTTACTGAGTGCTTCGCGGCTGGTTTCGAGTAGATTCTTGATCTCCAGAGCATCATCTTCATCAATCTGCGGGATAAGTTTTTCGGCTCTTCTTCTAAGATCACGGGCGCTGCTGATTATGGTTTTATCAGCATCAGTTCCGGGCTCTGTCTCCGCTGGATTTTTTCCTGGCTGTAAACCTTCAAAGCCCGGCTCCTGTCTCTGTTCATCAAAAAAACCAGCTAATTTTTTCAGAGAGTTAAGGGATTCGAAGTTCTGCACCAGATTGTTGGTTTCCATGCGGACGGTTTTCGAAAGGTTGCTGCATTTCTCCGCCGCCGTGACTTCAAGAATGCCGTTTAAATCAAGTTTTAGATTGAGCGTTATCGGGCTTCCCGGAGGCACTTGACTGAGTCCCTCGATCAGGAAATTGCCCACCGGGATATTATTTTCCACATGCGGTTCTTCACCTTGATAGATTTCGACACTGACCGCTTCCTGGTTGTCATACATAGTGTGAAAGACTTCACTTTTTTGGGTCGGTAACGGGGTGTTACGTTTTATGATCGGGACAAACAGGCCGATCTGTAATGACCCCTGAGCGTTGCTGGCGGCGCTGGTGCCGAAGGTGTAGGGGGTAATATCGACTAAAATGGCGTCGCTTTTGTGACCGCTGATTATCCCGCCCTGGATTGCGGCACCCATGGCAACGATCAGATTCGGATCGATCTCATGGTGTACCGGAGCTCCAAAAGTTTCTTCGAGCATCGTCTGGATTAAGGGGGTGCGTGAACTGCCGCCGACCAGCATGATTCGGTTCAGAGCTCCGGGCAAAAGGGCGGCATCACGCAGGCAGGCGTGGATGCAGTCGATGGTTTTATTGAGTAACGGATAGATCATGGCCTCGTAATCGTGGCGCGAGATCTCTATTTCAAGGTGATGTTTGTCGTCAATATACTCTTCCCTGACGGTCGTGAAGGGCTGGCTGGAAAGTTCAATTTTGGCTTTTTCAAGGGTTTGCCATAAACGATTTTTGGTTCGGCTGTTTTTGCGTAGATCAACATTGTGCAGCTCTTGAAAATGGTCGGCTACGTGGTTAATCAGGAGTTCGTCAAAATCATCACCCCCGAGATGGGTGTCGCCGTGGCTGGCTTTAACTTCAACAATATCATCTTCGATTACGACCAGGGAGACATCAAAGGTGCCGCCGCCAAGGTCGTAAACTAAAATAGTCTGGTTCTCTTGATGAGTAACATCGTAAGCTAAGGCCGCCGCCGTTGGTTCATTGATAATCCGCTTAACCGTTAAACCGGCGAGTTCACCGGCCAATTTAGTGGCATTTCGCTGATGATCATCAAAATAGGCGGGTACGGTGATCACGGTTTCATCAATCTCCTGACCAAGAAATTCTTCGGCCGCTTTTTTTAATTCCCGCAAGATTAAAGCCGAGATCTCCTCCGGGCTGAATTGGCGGCCGCCCATTAAAACGGCAGTTTTTTCTCCCATAAGTCGTTTGATTGAGAGAATCGTTGATTCGGGCCGCAATGCCATCTGATTTTTGGCGCTCTGGCCGACCAGGAGCTCACCTTGATCGTCAAGGCCGACACAGGAGGGCATAAATTGCTCTCCATTTACAGGGATGATCCGGGGTTGATTGTCTACGATCAACGCCACCTCAGAGTTGGTAGTGCCCAGATCAATACCGATAATATTTTTCATCTTTTAATTCCTTTAATCCTTTCCTGTAAATCGCAGCCCCGGTTGACGATAACTTCCGCTAATTTCAAAGTTTGCTCATGGAAACTGTAGCCTGCGGATAGTTCCTGGACAACCTCATCGGCGGCAATTTCGGGGCGGTTAACAACCTCAATTGCGGTCATGGTGGTTGGGTTAAACTTCTCTCCCTGGCAAACCAGGCGGCTGACGCCCTCTTTTTCGAGGAGGGCCAAAAAATGTTTTTCGAGAATTTCAAGGCCTTGGGCGAGTCTGTTTTGTTGCTCTTCTAACTCGGCAAAATGGTGTTGTCGCTGCCAGAAAGATCTCTTGGGCCGGGCCTGTTCAAGATGTTCCTGGAGGCGTAAAAAACGTTTGTAGATCTCGACCAGCGGGAGAAAAAGCCGACGTTTGTCTTGTAGTTCGCTCAGATTGCGAGCGCTATCTTGTTGATCGAGGCGCCGATTGATCTGTTGCATAAGCCTGGAAAAATCTTCCAATGTGTCGGCGAAATGGGTGGTTGAATCGTGATTGCGATGGAAACTTTTACGAAATTCATGGCGCAGAGCACAAAGTTCGCGGTAGAAAGAGTAGAGGTCGGTAGTTTCGCTTTCAGTTGCCGACTCGCTATTATTTTTCGCTGTTTCCGCTTCCGCTTCCGGTAGCCGGTTGAGCCAGGTGTGAAAATTTTCTTCAATCTGGCGCTTTCGCAATTGATCTTGAGTCGGTTCAAAGGTATTTTTTGCGAAGAAATCTTCGGTTTCAGGGGTTTCATCGCTTATCTCGAATGGGGTTAGCGGTCTTTCATGCATAGTTTCAGATACTCCCGCATGGCGGCTAATGATGGAGGTTGGCGAAGCCCTGCCAGCGTTCGGGGCTGGCGCAGGGTGTCGATCGGACTTGCCGCGCCCGGATCTTTGTCCAGTAAAAGGTAGTCGAAGCGTTTTTTTTCGGTTTTGACAAGTTCGTAAGCTTCGCTTATCTCTCGAAAATGTTCCGGGAAATGTTCCGGAGGAAACTCTTTGATCTTGTCAAGATAGGCGCGGCGCGCCTGCTGGTCATCGCAATTTGGAACAAGCTCTAGTATTTCATAAGGGTTGTGCATCTTTTTCCTCATACCTCAAGTTATTTGTGGGCGAGTCCTTACTTTCGAGTTCGTCGCCGGGGCCAGTTTTTGGGTGGTTTGCTGGCTCCCGGCGGCAGTCTTTCGGCCACTTCATCGACTACTTCATCGACTACTTCATTGACTATTTCGTCGTCGAACTCTTCTGTTTCATCATCGTTGCCATACAAATCTTCAAAATTGTTGAAGCTTCGATGCCAGTTAATTTTTCGTTCAAAGTGTTCGACTAACTCTACAGCCTTCCGGGCGATTCTGTGATTTTCGGTCGTTTTGGCCTGCTCAATCAGATCGTTTAGTTGATCCATCTGTTTATATGTCGGGATGGTTCTGTTATTTTCCATCTCCAGAGAGAGCCGGATGAGCCTGATTTCAAGGTCGTCAGGAAATTTGCGTTGACCTTGTCTAAGAAAAGCGAGAGCCAGTTTATGGTTGTCAACCAGATGGCTTTGGGCAAACTCAACGACTGCCAGGCACTGTTTCGGAGACGTTATTTTTTTTGTAAGTTTTTTTAAAGCTTTAATCAGGCGGCTGAGCTCTTTTTTTATCAATGTGTCATTTTCGCTAACCTGATTATTGTAGAGAATGATTTTTGTGAATGTAATCAGGCGATCAAGGTTGTCGATTCGGCGAAAAACTTTGTTTAATTCAGTTTCGCTTCCTTTCAGATACGCTTTCGGGATGTTGTGAACCCCGGCATAGAGCCGGAAGAAATAGAGTACTTCATCCGGATCCAGACTGTTATCGGCAGTTAGAGCTGTGGCGAGCTCCTGTTTTCCCTCTTCGACTTGATCATGGAATAGTGCAAAAACGGCCCAGCGAGCCCGAAGCATGGCCGGAGAGAGGGTTAGATGCTGTCCTTGGGCTACGCAGAACGGCAGGGTCTCAGCCAGAAGTTCGCTGCATCGTTTTTGGTTGCCGGCCAAGGTCAGTTTCCAGGCATAATTGATACTGCCGATAAGGATATACTCTTTGATTTTGT
>JAUVDU010000242.1 GCA_030595135.1 Deltaproteobacteria bacterium
ATCTTTCTGACCCTGCTCTCATTGGCCGGCGGCCAAATCGCCGACCATCAAATCGCGGTCACCGGAGAGATCTCTCTTTCAGGTCGCGTCCTGCCGGTCGGCGGCATCAAAGAGAAGGTTCTTGCCGCCCGGCGAGCGGGACTCAGTAAGATTATTCTGCCCCGGGAAAACCTGAAAAACCTTGAAGACCTGCCAGCTGCCGCCAAGGAAACAATGAACTTTTACGGAATTGAGACGATCGACGAAGCCGTACCTCTGGCTATCCCCTCTTTAGGCTCGATCCGAAAAGAGAAAGATCTCGTAGAGAAAACCCTGACCAACGACAATTCGCAACAGAACCGACCCTGTAGCATTTAAACCTAAGCCAGTAAAACAGGTACCAAACAGGTGATTTGCCATTACACCACGAAGCCACGAAAAGCGCGAAGTTAAAAAGCTTTTCTTCGTGTCCTTCGTAGCTTCGTGGTAAAAAATATTTTGGCTGTTTTACATTAACTTTCATTGACAACCAAGATACTAACCAGGCAAGCTACCCACAAACTGATAAAGTTGTTCGACCAGATCTTGGCTGGTGTCGATTTCTAACCAGGAAATATCGGCAACTTCACCCAGGGTGGGTGCTTCAAAACGCTGGCGTTTGACAATCTCGATATCAGCGTCGGAGGCATCAACGCCGGCCGCTGCTCGTTGACGGAGATTTCTCTCCAGCACCGGCCACGGGGCCCGGCAGACCACCAGTCGGATCGGAACTCCGTGACTCTTTGCCACTTTATAGATAAGCTCACGATCAACAGTTTTCAGGCTTGAGGCATCGACGATCACCGACTCCCCTGAAGCCACTGCGGCGGCGGTTTGTTCAGCTAACACTTTGTAGGTCTCCCGGGTTTTTTCCCGATTATAAATCCCTTCTCCGAAGGGGGCGGCCGCATTCTGTCCGGCAACTCCGCACAGCTCTTTACGCACGACGTCGGAGCGCAGCCACTTGAGTCCCCATAAGGCAGACATGGCCCGAGCCAGGTAGCTTTTGCCACTGCCGCTGATCCCGGCCAACAGAATAATACCCTCCGGCGGCTTAGAAGCGTAGATAGTAGCCAGACGAAAATAACGCGCCGCCCGAACTCGAGCCTGATTCCCGGCCTCTGCATCCAAGGCCGGATCAGCACTTAAAAAGCTTAATACTTTACCGCGAACATAGGCGCGATAACACTTGTAAAAAAAGAGCAGTTCCGGCTCGAAAAGGGATCCCAACTGTTTACGGCAACGATTGATAAAATAAGCCGCATAATCAAAGCGATTATTCTCTTCCAGATCCATCGCCAGAAAGGCCAGATCATTGACCACATCAAGGCGCCGGAAACGTTGATTGAATTCTATACAGTCATAAACCAGGGGCGCTCCCGGCGGCAGGCAGACATGTTCCATATGCAGGTCGCCATGCCCTTCTCGAACCGCCCCCTCTTTAACCCGGTGCACAAAAAGCTTATGCCGGTCTTGCAAAAAATCCCGGCTGAAATCAATGATACGCTGATAATCCCGCGCCATGATCGTATCATTAACAAAACATTTAGTCTGGGAAAAGTTCTCCTCGACATCAAAACGAACCTTCTCGCGCGAACCGAAGCGGCCATCCTTATAAACTTTGGCTTGCTCATAAAAAATGTCCAGCAGATCGACCAACTCGTCAAGTTGACTCTCCTGCAATTGATCTTCCGCCAGAAGCCGGCGCATTAAAAATGTCTCCGGCAAACGCCGCATAACTACAGCATAATCGACAACCGTGCCATCACCGCCAAAAAAATAGCCGCCGTCACGCTTAACCACATTTTCGACCTTCAGGTAGTAATCCCCACCTAAACGCCGATTCAAACGCAGTTCCTCCTGACAATAAAAATACCGCTTGGCCAGGGTTGAAAAATCAAGAAAACCAAAATCAACCGGTTTTTTTATCTTATAGACATAATCACCAGCCAAAAAAACCCAGGAGGCATGGGTCTGGATAAGCTCGACCGATTCCGGAAGCGGATCGTAGCGATTGCTTTGCAAGAGGTCATCAACCATTGCCGGTTGCTGGATATCATTCATAATAGATTGTCCTATTTGATTTATTCGGCGGGGTAAGAAATCAGAAATTGATCTTCAAGCTGGGTTTCATCGACGCCTGAAATTTTTACTTTTCGATCTTCAATCTGCAAGTTACCGGCGCAAAAGAGGGCCAGCGCCCGAGAGAAAATTTTATGTTCACAGCGAAGGATGCGGGCGGCCAGACGCTCTTGACTGTCATCCGACAGCACCGGAACTGCCGCCTGGATAATAATTGGCCCATGATCAACTTTTTCATCAACAAAGTGAACCGTACAGCCGGCCAGCTTGACGCCATAAGTAAAAGCTTGTTCCTGGCCGTGGGTGCCGGGAAAAGAGGGGAGAAGAGCCGGATGGATATTGATTACCCGATCAGGGAAAGCGGCGAGAAAACCGGCTCCCAAAACCCGCATGAATCCGGCCAGAACAACCAGGTCGACCCGGCTCTCATTAAGCACTTTAACCAACTCTTGATCAAAACTGTGGCGATCACTATAATCATCATGCTTTACAACTTTGGTCGGAATGCCGTGGTTCGCCGCCCGGGTCAGACCATAAGCCTCGGCATCATTGCTGATAACCAAGGCAATCTCCCCGGCAATACTTCCAGCCTTAACCGCTTCAATGATCGATTGCAAATTACTGCCGCTGCCCGAAATCAGGATACCAATCTTAATCATCTTTTCGCCGTTCAGTCTCAATAAAGAAGATCGGTTCATCTCCGGGTTCTCGTTTGCCGATCTCACCAATCACGTAAGCCTGCTCTTCGAGGGCATGGAGTCGCTCAAGAATATCATCAACCTCTTCGACCGGCACGATCAAAGCCATACCGATACCGCAATTGAACGTCGTCAACATCTCTTTCTTCGAGACCTTGCCCTGCCGGGCAATCAACTCAAAAATCGGCAGGCGCGGCCAGGCAAAAGCGTCAATCCGCACCTGACAACGATCCGGCACAACTCTAACAATATTCTCTTGGAGACCGCCACCGGTGATATGAGCCACACCTTTCAAATGAAAATCACGGTGTAAATTCAGAATCGTCCGCACATAGATACGAGTCGGCCGCAGCAGTTCTTCTCCGAGACTCAGCTCCAGTTCCGGCAATTTTTCATCCAGACTATATGCACTCTCTTCCAGCAGAACCCGCCGCGCCAGAGAGTAACCATTACTGTGGAGACCGGAAGAGGCGATACCGATAATCCGGTCACCGACTTTGACTTCCGAACCATCGATGAGATTTGATTTATCAACGATACCGACGGCAAAGCCTGCCAATTCATAATCAGAGCCCTGATAAAACCCCGGCATTTCGGCAGTTTCTCCGCCGATCAAAGAGCAACCGGCCTCTTTACAACCTCTGGCAATACCGGCAATAATCTCGGTGGCCCGCTCGACTTCCAGCTGGCTGGTCGCCAGATAATCAAGAAAAAAGAGGGGCTCAGCCCCTTGAACTACAATATCGTTGACCACCATGGCGACCAGATCGATACCTATCGTATCATGTTTATCCGCCAAAAAAGCGAGCTTTAGTTTAGTTCCGACACCATCGGTGGAAGAGACCAGCACAGGATCACGATATTTATCTGTCTGCAGCGAAAAAAGTGCACCAAAACCACCGATATCGGCGAGCACCTCGGGCCGAAAAGTCTCTTTCACCAAAGGGGCAATTTTTTTTACCAAACGGTTACCGGCTTCAATATCAACCCCGGCATCTTTATAGGTCGTTCCTTTATTTGATTTAGTCAAAACAAGTTTCCTTTAATTGAATTGTGTAACTATTCAGCACAAGTAGAGAAGCACCATATATTGATGAATTTGCGGG
>JAUVDU010000343.1 GCA_030595135.1 Deltaproteobacteria bacterium
TTACCCTCCGGCACCTCCAGAGACATCCCTTTTAAAACCAGAATGACCTCGTTATAGACAACCTCGATATTGGTAACGCTGAGCATTACACCCATTATGCTGATCTCCAAGTTAAAACGGGTAGTTTGTTATTTTGCTTCGCCCTCTTAAAATGGGGTCAAAGCCTTACATAAATGCTTCGCATTGACGCAAAGCAATGCCCCCGACCGAGATAGAGTGGATAAAGTTAACGACTCAACAAAACCTTTTTAACCGGAACAAATTCACCTTTCTGAATCTGGTAGATGCGTAAACCCATCGAACCTTTGTGACTCTTAGTCGAAAAACTGATCGGCACAGTCAAACCACCGGTATCAAAATCAGTCATACCTTCAAGAGCAACTTTGATGGCCGGACCATTGATCTCACCTTTAACCCGGCTGATCGCTTCGGCCATCACCTTCATCGCCGTAAAACCCTGGAAATAATTAACGACCTGAACTTTACCGGGATGATATTTTTCACTGATCATTTTAGCTTGCTTGACACCTGCAGCATCATCTGCCCAGATACAGAAAGGATTGGTCCAGTAACAACCTTCAGCGGCTTCACCGGCGAGATCTCTGATTTTACCACTCATGGCCCAGTTCAGAGCAAAAAACTTGGTTCGCAGATTCAGTTTTTTGGCATCTTTCAAGATCGTCGCCATCACTGAAGTCTCCTGACAAATCGCAAAATCAGGGTCGGCTTTTTTCATATTGAGCAGCTGCGGCGTGGCATCGAGAGCGCGCAGACCGATAATCGGTTTAGCGACCAGGTCGACCCCGATCTCTTTGGCATAATCTTCCGCCCCAGAAAAACCCTGGCCCTGAAATTTAACCGTAAAGAAGGGGGAACGGCCAAAACCGGTATTATTATAGATAAAAGCGACCCGGGGGTTACGGCTTTTATCGGTCCAGGTATCCTTAATAAATTTCAGAGCCACACGCGCCTGGTCAGCGTAAGTAGTACCAACCATAAAGTTGTAAGGAGTCACTTTGGGATCGGTCAAATGCTCGGAATATGAGGCTGAAAAATAGGGAATCTTATCCTTTGTAATCAATGGCGACATCGCTTCAGTATCGCCGGTGCCCCATCCCAAAATCGCAACAACCTTCTCATACTTGAACTTTTTATAGGCTGCCATAGCTTGAGAAATTTTATAAACATAATCAACATCCAACAGTTCAATCTTCGTACCATTTATGCCGCCCTGCTCTTCATTAAGATAACGAACATAGTCACGCACCCCTTCAGCATATGGGGTACCAACCAAACCGGTATCGCCGGTAATGTCGAAAAGCCCGCCGATTTTGATGGTTTTCGCTGCCACTATCGGAGCCGCGCAGAACAAGACCAGAAAGACGGTCACCAACCAGATACCAAATCTATTCATCTCTCTCCCTCAACCCCAACCTCATATAAATAGTGCGCAACCGAAAACCGCCAGCAACCCGAAATATACTCTCTCATTCTCAACCGGAAAGCGGTCAAAGCTTCCAGCGGACCTTAATCCTCTGCCGGCGATGATCACTCGTAGACCAAAAAACCGATAATTACAAGGCCTAAGATGCCATAAAACACCCTTATATTATAATACAACTATGCTGGAAAAAACTTATTTGACAACAAAAAAAGCCCCTTCAATTAAAAAACGAAACCCCTGTTCCACAGCTATCTAATACAGAGTAGAGGGCTACGCCCAAGGCCAAACAAACCGTAAAAACGTCGATTTAACCTGTCAACAACAATTTAACCGATGTAACTTATTAAAGGTTTTTCAACGATTTTCCAACATTTCCAACACTCCTGGAGAATAATAAAAAAATCTTGACAACCATATCAGCATGATTATAAGAGTGCTCCGGCTTTTACTATTAAAGACAATTAAAATAGTAAAAACCACCTAAACTTACACAAACTGCAGCCCATCTTCAGGATATCATGAACCCAACCCCCAACAACGCGACCGATCAACCTTTGAAACGTTATCGCATCGGAGAGATCGGCAAACTGCTTGACTTAAGCACCAGAACTATCCGTTACTATGAAGAGATCGGCCTGCTCAATACCGTCAAAAGGATAGAGGGGGGACGGCGTATCTTCACTGATGATGACCTGCGCCGCCTGCGCTTCATAAAGAAACTCAAACTCCTCGGGCTCTCTCTCGGCGAGATGGCGGAACTTGAAAACCACTACAACCGGCACCGAACCAACAAAAAAGTCCTGCCCAAGGTTGCCGAACTCCTGAACCGCCACAGCTCCGAGATTGAATCGCGGATCAATGAACTCGGCAAGCTCAAAAAAGAGATCAACGACTACCTGGCCCACATCGAAGGCAAAATCGCAGCCTCTTGACTACCTATCCAGACATAGCCTTTAACACCAATCAGGTTTTCAAATTTTTGCTATATACATATTGCCGGCAAGCTAGTGCTGCAAGATGTCACGGCCCCCTGATGAGAAGCCGGGGAAAGTGGATTTAAACGCAACGCCATACAACTTCTCACCCATCAAATTCAATTCGCATATCACCCTCAAGATACATCTCCACAAACCCTTAGAGGAGGCAAATTTTTCTCCAGACATCCGCGGCTCAGTCAAACAGTATTTAAAAACTTTCACTACAACGCCAATTACACTTATCCGCAACATAAAAGGAGGGTCTTATGGCTGATAAAAAACGAACTGCTCTGGTAACCGGTGGTTCCCGCGGTATTGGGAAAGAGGTTTGTAAACAACTGGCGGCTGAGGGAATAAATATTGCCGTTGGTTATAATCATGATAAGGAACGGGCTGGTAAGCTTGTTGACGATCTAAGAGAGATGGGGGTCAAGGCGGTTGCTGTTCAGGGTAGTGTGGAAAACCTTTATGAAGTTAAAAGAGTTTTCAAGCAAACGATTGACAGTTTTGGTTCTCTTGATATTCTGGTTAACAACGCCGGCATTACTGCGGACAAAAGCCTTGTAAAAATGGGGGCGGAAGTCTGGTTGCGGGTTATCCAGATAAATTTATGCGGGAC
>JAUVDU010000221.1 GCA_030595135.1 Deltaproteobacteria bacterium
CCGTTATTTAATAGGGTTGCACCTAAATTATAGCTATTTTCAGGGTATCCGTTATTGCATGAACACTGGTAAACAAAAGAGGGGTGGTTGTCGTTTAGAAAGGCTGCGTCACTGTTTGATATAATAGTACCCCAGCCGCAGTGAATATTATCATTGCTATAGCCGAGAGCGGCGTGGGTTTGGCTGCCGTGACCCCACCACCAGACCATACCGTAAGGGTTATTCACCCATCGGCTTTTGGTCGCTCCAGCGACGAGTTCCTCGTCGCTGGAAAAATTGGAATTAGCGTCATTATTGCAAAGTGTGCCCTGCATATACATCTTGTAATCAATCATACCGTTGATGTTTAGGTAGTTATCGACCATCTCTTCGGCCAGATGGGCGCCATCGGTCGATTCATCGGAAAAACTCATTGGCAACAGGACGTTATCACGCCAGTCGATGTCAACAGCATTGCCGTAAGTGATGATTTTACTCAATACCGAATCAAGTTTTGTTATGCCGCCGGCATAGACCGGTATGCGGCCGACGTAGACCTCGTTTAAGAGGTCTACGCCGCCATCTCCGTTATCACAATCGTTGCTTCCATAGGATCCGTATTCTCCGAAATAGCCATCGCCGTCAAGATCCCAGTTGCCGGTCAGGTCGGCATAGAAATAGTCGGTCGGCGACTCTTTGTAAATGTTCTCGCTGTTTCTTGGCCAACACATCTTCATTGGGACATCGCCAACCGAATCGCTGCCGTTACTCGGATCATCAGGATCGGGGTTGCCGATCAGGAGGACGTATTCGATGCCCATACCTTGATAGTTATTGATTAACCATTGCCGGATTTTCTCAGCCGTACCGTTGGGAGCCTGTCCTGTAAGAACTCCGTAATCATCCTCGGTCACCAGGGTTGGTGAGAATCCCTTGTTAGACAGATAATCTTGAAAATCGGTCAGTTTGGTGCTGTTATCCCGAATTGCATTGGTTGTGATGATGGCATAGTTGTAGATTTCAACGACTTGGCGAAGCATTGGTAATTCGGCAGCATACCATTCTTTGCCCTGGGTATAGTTTTGTAAAAGATCTCTGGCTCTTTGATCCATGACTGTATCGACGGAATCTAGTGGGGCCGAAATGCTCATGCCCGCTTGTTCGTAAACTACCTTAATTGCAGCTTGGGGAATAAACCTGAGTTCCCGGCTTACCGGATTGTACTGAAACGGCGTATATTTTAACGTCGCGATTTGCCATCTTCGCATCCGGGAGAGGCCCTGGTACTCAACTGGATGTTCAGGGTAGAAGGCATCTTGAGAGTAGATCCCGGGTACGGTTTCTATCATTTTGGTGAAATCGACCCAAGTCGCCATAGCCGGCAGGGCTTCTATGGCAAATGTTCCCAGACTCACGGAGCCCTCTTCCGTATATTCAACCCTGATTGTTGCTTCCAGAGCGGTTGGTGGCAACGCAAAGCGAAACAGTTTGGCGGGCAGGTTAGGATAGCCCGGCACTGCATAAGATTGATAGCCCGGCACGGAAAGCTGATGATAGCCATTCGCACCGATGCTAATCGAGTAGTCCGGTGCAGTGACCTGAAAAGTGAGTTTTTGTTCCAGGTTGCTCTGAGCTCCAAAGGTGGGGCTGCTGAGAAACAGGATTAAGAAAAAGGAGAAAAATTTAAAACAGCAAGTTTTCATGATCTCGTAAATACGATTTTGTTATCAACTGGCACTGTATTGCAACGGTGTAGTTAATTGAACTTTCTGCGATTTCATTTATACGGGCTAGGCCTATATGCTCTTTACCGGTTCTCGACAAAGAGCGCTTGCAGAAGCCTGCGACAATACATTATCAAATCAATCAATTATCATGCCATGATAGGTTCTTTTGTTTATATGGGGGGGGTGTATGTTAGCCATCAAGAAAGCAGAACTTTTGTATGAAAGGGAGCGAATCAATGCAGCCTGCTATTTTGTGTTTGTGAGTGGCTCTTGCTTAATGAATTATGGAAAGATTTTTGTTGAAATTTTGCTGATATCTCCGATATAGTAAACAACCCCATTTTGGGATGGCGGTGTTGGCGGGGATGGCCGTTTTTTTGTTTGAGGATCAGTTTGCGATAGTTAGAGGGTAAGTCATATGGAGATAGAGGTGCTTTTAGGTTGGCTGGCGGAGATTCTTTCGGGTATCAGCGTTGTTTTACTGCTCGTGATTTTGTGGAAAATGACGGTTGACCGGAGGGTTGATATCGGGAAGGTTGTCCGGGAAGAGATTCGTTTTAGCCGCAGTGAAAATGAGCAGGCGGCTCGTCGACTGCGGGAAGAGGTCTCGGGGGCCCAGAAACTCGCTAACGAGACCGTGGTTAAGACCATTAACGAGATCGGAAAATCTCAGTTGGAGAGTTTGGGCGCGGTTGAAAAACGGGTCAAGTTGATGGCTGATGCAAACGAAATTCGTTTTGACAAACTTCGGGAGACGGTTGACCGGCAGCTGCGATCCTTGCAGGAAAACAACGAGAAGAAGTTAGAGCAAATGCGGCAGACAGTTGATGAGAAGCTCCAGAGTACATTGGAAAAACGGCTTGGAGAATCTTTCAAACTGGTTAGTGAGCGGCTTGAAGCGGTACAGCGTGGTTTAGGAGACATGCAGAGTTTGGCGAGCGGCGTCGGTGATCTCAAACGGATGTTAACCAATGTTAAAGCTCGGGGAACCTGGGGTGAATTTCAGCTTGGGGATATTTTGGGGCAGATATTGACGCCGGATCAATTTGCCCGGAATGTTCAGCCTAAAGCTGATTCAGGTGCAACTGTGGAATATGCCATCCGGCTACCGGGCTCGGATGATGCATCATCAATCTGGTTGCCGATAGATGCCAAATTTCCCCAGGAAGATTATTTGAGATTATTGGATGCCACGGAAATTGCAGACTTTGAGGCGGTCGAAAAATCTACTGCTGCTTTGATTCGGGCCATCCAAAACTCAGCTAAAGAGATTGCCGATAAATATATAGACCCGCCGCAGACCACCGATTTTGCCCTCATGTTTCTGCCGACCGAGGGTCTTTATTCGGAAGTTTTGCGGCAGCCGGGGATGGTCGAGAATTTACAGCAACAGTATCGGGTTGTGGTGGCCGGGCCGACAACTCTGGCTGCTATTTTGAACAGTTTGCGCATGGGCTTTCGTACTCTGGCTATCGAAAAGCGGTCGAGTGAGGTCTGGACGGTGCTTTCGGCCGTGAAGACCGAGTTTGGCAAATTTGGGGAAGTTTTGGCAAAAGTCAAAAAGCAGCTCGATACGGCATCCAACACGATCGAGATGACCGGCGTTCGCACCCGGGCAATGGAGAAAAAACTGCGCGATGTGGAGACCTTGCCGAGCGCCGAATCGAGCAAATTGCTGGGGCTTGAGACGGTTGGTTGTAATCTTGAAGATGACATTTCTTAAGAAATTACGGTTGCCGGTTAATGTGAATATTTTGTGGTTTCATTATGTCAATCATGGGAATTTGTTGATTTAAAGAAATGACGACAATAAAAATCATTACAAGTTGTAGTGAAAAAGGTTGACAGTATTTGCGCTGGTTGGTAGTAGTTTTTAGAGTATTTGATTGTGTTTTGTTACGCATATTACGATTAATCTTTCGTTTGAAGTTTAGCTGAAAGGTTGAGATTGCCAGAGACAATGAATACCCAATACTACGGTGTAAGTTGAGACAAACCTATGGATGCTTTTGTTGCCCGTCAGCCGATACTTGATAGTCACAAGCAGGTATACGCCTATGAACTGTTGTTTCGTGATGGTACAGCTAACTATGCGCCTGAAATTGATGGTGATTTGGCTACTAAGCAAGTGTTGACCAACAGCATCTTCAATATCGGTATGGATGAAATCTGCGGCGGCAAAAAATCATTTATTAATTTTACCAGTAATCTGTTGATCAACAGGGTCCCTCTGATACTGCCCAAAGAGACGGTTGTGGTTGAGATTCTTGAAGATGTTGAGCCTAATGACGAACTTATTCAGGCCTGTCGGGAAATATCGGAAAAAGGGTACCTACTGGCTTTGGACGATTTTGTTTATAGTCCCAAGCTTTTGCCACTAATTGAACTAGCCGATATCATCAAGTTTGATTTTCGTATCAGTACGA
>JAUVDU010000058.1 GCA_030595135.1 Deltaproteobacteria bacterium
CTACAGCTTCATCATTTCCAGACTCTTTAGTTACCGGCTCACTTTCAACCAGCGGAGTCGATGTCGGCTCAATCGTTGACTGCGAGCCACCTTCTTCAAGATCCGGTTTCTTGATGGCCTCAACCTCTACGGTCTCGGTTACGGCAAAATCCGGAGCAGTTTTATCAAGCCCAGCGGCACTGAAAAAAGCAGCCATCTTCTGTTTATCGATTTCAGCCGGGGCAGGAGCTTTGGCAACTACTTTTTTCCGGCGCCCGCGACTGACCGGCGCTTTACCTGTTTTGGGGGTTTTAGGGGTTTTCTTTCCATTTGCGGTTGTCATACGAACAACTCCTCATAAATCTTCCGATAATCTTCACGAGCTCGGGATCGTCCCCCAAACTCAACAATTGTCTGCTGCCGGCTGGATGCCTGCTGAACTTTGGTATCAACCCGCACCGGGGACAAAACCAGGTCTCCGTAGCGCTCCTGGAGCGCTGACAACACATCTTTACTGACATTGACCCGCTGATCATAAAAGGTCGGGAGAATGCCACAAACTTTTACCTCTTTTTCAAAATACTCTTCAATCATTTTCAGGTTTTCAAAGACCTGGCCGACACCAACCATAGCCAGATAATCCATACTTACCGGCAACAGAAGTTCATCAACATAGACCAAGGCATTCTGACCAAGAATCGAGAGCGAAGGTGAACAGTCAAGCAAGACCACGCTAACTCCCGGTAAAACCTGCTCGACATCAGCCAGAGCCCGCTTTAAGGCCTCTTCCCGCCGGGGCCTGGTCACCAGCAAGGTTTCACAGGCAGCCAGGGTCTGATCCGAGAGCAGGCAGAAAAGATTCTTGCGCGCCTCAACCAGGCAGTCTGCCAAAGGTTTGCCGTCAACCAAAAGGTCATAGAGGGAGTTGTCGTTCGCCACGCCGAAACTCTCGGCAATATTACCTTGAGCGTCAAGATCGACGACCAGAACCTTCTCTCCGGCCTCAGCCAGACAGTGAGCCAAGCTGATAACCGTCGTTGTTTTACCGGTACCGCCCTTAAAATTCTGACAGGCTATCTTCCGCACCAGAAACCTCCAACCAGATACTAAAGCAACGAAGAAATACTTTATTTTTTTACCGGCAAACCCATAACAAATGCCCTTAAAGATTGTCAAGTTAATTCACCGTAACTATTCACAGTTTTTTATACTTTACAACAATCTATTATCGTGATATCCCCTAATTACTATGGCACAGATTCTAATCATTGATGATGACTCTTTTATTGCTGAAACGATCTCCGCCCTGATCCTCCATTTAGGCCACATCCCAACTTCGGCCTTGACCTTGCAAGATGGCCTAAAACAGGCCGGAACCAATAAATTTGATCTGATTTTACTCGATGTATCGCTACCCGACGGTAATGGCCTGGAAATAATCCCTCAACTTACAGCCCTGCCGAACGCGCCTGAAGTTATTATCCTTACCGGCTTCGGCGACACCAACGGCGCCGCCCTGGCGATCACCAACGGCGCTTGGGACTACCTGGTCAAAGGCGACTCTCTCCATAATATCAGGTTATCACTGGAACGTGCCCTGCGCTACCGCGAAGCCCGACAGAAACAACCTCAAGCAATATCCTTAAAACGCGATGATCTGATTGGTGAAAGCCCGGCCATAGCCAAACTTTGCAACTTCATCGCCCGGGCTGCCAGCGGCACGGCCGATATCCTGCTAACCGGGGCTACCGGAACCGGCAAAGAACTTGCGGCCCGAACCATCCATGACAACAGCCCCCGGCAAAAACAGGAATTTGTCGTTGTCGACTGCGCCGCACTCCCCCTTAACTTAAGCGAAAGCACCCTTTTCGGCAGCCGCCGCGGAGCTTATACCGGAGCTGATCGAGACCATGAAGGCCTCGTCGCCAAAGCTGACAGCGGCTCTCTTTTCTTTGATGAAATCGGCGAACTCGGCCTTGAGCAACAAAAAGTTCTGCTCCGCGTTTTGCAAGAGAGAAGCTACCGCCCTCTGGGGGACACCAAAGAGAAAAAGAGCGACTTCCGCTTGATCGCCGCCACCAACCGTGACCTTGAAGAGATGGTTCAAGATGGCACTTTTCGCCGTGATCTTTACTATCGCCTCAACGCTTTAAACTATACGATGCCGACCCTGGCCGAGCGCCTGGAGGATATAGATCTTCTCGCCCCCTATTTTATCAACCAATTCTGCAAAAAAACTGGAACCGAAACCAAAGGCTTCAGTCCGGATCTGATCGAGGCTCTCAAATCTTATTACTGGCCCGGCAATATCCGGGAACTCAGCCAGACTTTAGAAGCCGCTATCACGATGGCCGGCCCCGAAGAGACCCTTTACAGCCAGCACTTGACCAAACATCTCAGAATCAACTTAAGCCAGATCAAAATTACCCCCGGCAGCCGGAAACCACGGCAAACATTGACCGAAACCCGCCCTGAACCATTACCAACTCTGGCCCAATTCCGGCAAGCGGCCGAATTAGAATATTTCACCCAACTTCTGCAACAAAACCGCCAAAACCTCAAAGAAGCCTTAAAAATCTCCGGCCTCTCCCGCTCCCGCTTTTATGATCTGATTAAACACCATAAACTCTCACTCGACTAGATAGGATGTCAAAAAATGCCCTTTGTAAAAATTAAAGTATTTTTTACCACGAAGACACGAAGCGCACGAAGTTGAAAAGCTTTTCTTCGTGCGCTTCATGTCTTCGTGGTGCTATAACAAAACAACCTCTGGTTACAGCTCCGCTGGCTTAGGTTTAAAACTATGACAAAAATTCAACCCCCAAATTTTTTCCGTAAAGGCTTTATTCTTACCTTTATCTGCTGGACCGTCCTGATCATCTTTTCAGGATGCTATTTCATAAACCGGGACTGGAAGCAAGCCTTGGAACATGGTCGCAATCTGGGAAGAGCGGCAATCGAGAAAGATTATACTTACCGACTCTGGAACGCCTCCCACAACGGTGTCTATGTCCCGGTCAGCGAAAACACCCCGCCCAACCCCTACCTCAGACATCTCAAAGAACGTGACGTCACGACCACTTCAGGAACCCGTTTAACCAAGCTTAATCCCGCCTACATGACCCGTCAGGTCCACGCAATCGGCCAAAAAGAGTATGGTATTCAAGGCCATATCACCAGCCTTAAACCCTTACGGCCGGAAAATCAGCCTGACGCCTGGGAGAGCCAGGCCATGAAAAAATTCCATCAAGGCAGCAATGAAATATCGGAACTTATCGGAATGGATAGTGAAAATCCCTTGATCCGAATTATGACACCTCTCGCCACCCGACAAGCCTGCCTTAAATGTCACGCCCACCAAGGCTACAAGGTCGGTGATATCCGTGGCGCCATCAGCACCAGCGTACCAATGCAGAAAATTCTCAGCACCACCCGTCAGCAGATGCTGATGCTGGGAGCTTTCCACATTATAATTTTTATCCTGGGAACAACGGTTCTAATTCTTTTCTATTTTACGGGGCGCAGACGGCTGCTTGAAATTGCCACAGCTAACCAAATCATAAGCCAGAACGAAAGAATGCTCCAGGGGATTATTGATAACACCGAAAGTGCAATTGCCATTTATGAGGCCAACCATGACGGCTCGAAATTTTTCTGTAAAAACTTGAATCCGGCCGGGGAAAAGATTTGCCAACTTAAACTTGCCGATTTTACCGGTAAGGAAGTCAGGGAAGCCTTTCCCACAATTGTAAAGATGGGTCTTTTTGCTATCTTTCAACGAGTCTGGCGCACGGGTCAACCGGAACTACTGCCACTTGCAAACTACGATGATAATCGCATATCAATATGGGTTGAAAACAAAATATTTAAACTCCCTACAGGTGAAATTGTTGCAGTAGTCGATGATTTGACTACCAAAAAACAGGGAGAAGAAAAACTGAAAAAAAGTCAACAGGCTTGGCAGAAGACATTTGATGCGCTCCCGGATATTATCACGCTGATGGACAATAAGTTTAAAATTATTCAGGCCAACCGGGCCGCATACCAGCTTTTCAACCTTCAACACCCAGAGATTGTCGGCCATAAGTGTTATGAACTTTACGCCTCTCGCACCTCCCCTTGCCCCGCTTGTCCGGCTTTGCAAACCCTTAAAGACTCAACGGATCATGTTGAAGTTATTGAGCATTCCAAGCTCGGGCGAACCTACCTGGTAACCGTCGGGCTGATTACTGATGACTCCGGCCAGCTCTTAAACCTAGTTCATTCGGCCCGGGATATCAGTCAGCGCATCAAGCTTGAAGAGGAACTTTTCCAGACCCGGAAACTGGAGGCGATCGGCACTCTGGCCAGCGGTGTAGCTCATGATTTCAACAATATCCTGACCGTAATCCGCGGTCATGCCGAATTGGCGATGATGCAATGCGATGAACAGAACCAGTTCTGGAATGATCTCAAAGCCATCAATGCCGCCGGCGAACGAGCCAGCCACCTGACTCGCCAACTCTTGGCCTTCAGCCGCAAAGAGAAAATCAACCCGGAAATCATCCAAATCAACCTCCTGATCAACAACCTCGGCAAGATGCTCAAACGCCTGATCGGCGAGGAGATCGATTTAGAGATAAATCTAACTGATAACTTGCCCCCGATTCTAGCCGATCCGAGACAGATCGAACAAATCATTATCAACCTGGCCGTCAATGCCGCCGATGCCACTCGCGAAATCCCCTTAAAGCAAGGCCGCAAAATCAGCATCACAACCACGGCGACGAGACTTCCAGATGATGATTCTGAGGTTAACCCAGCTCCCGCTCTTTGCCTCCAAATCAGTGATAACGGCTGCGGTATTACTGAAGATATTCTACCGCTGATCTTCAACCCCTTTTTCACAACTAAAGAGAGTGGCAAAGGAACCGGCCTCGGCCTCTCCACCGTCCATGGCATCGTTGAGCAGAACCGAGGCCGTATCGAAGTTGAAAGCCAACCCGGTCAAGGCACCACGTTCACCATCTACTGGCCCGGTATTAAAGGCAAACCCAGCCACAAACAAGATCTCCAGGAGATCAAGGACGCACCCGGCGGCAGTGAAACCATCCTCATCGCCGAAGATGATGATGCAACCCGACAGATAGCCGTTAAAACTTTACAACACGCCGGTTACACCGTCATTGAGGCCGCCAATGGCGAACAAGCCATGGCCCAAGCCAACCAACATTCAAATACTATCGATCTTCTGTTCAGCGATCTGGTGATGCCCAAAATGGGCGGCGTTGAACTAAGTGAAAACATGGCCCGGCTCTACCCCGACATCAAGATTATCCTGACCTCCGGCTACCTGGGCGATCGATTGGATCAGAACCATAAAACCCTGCAAAAAACCACCTTCCTAAACAAACCCTACCGCTTGCCGGAGTTGTTACGAACCATCAGACAACTCCTCGACTACAGCTCTGTCCAGTAAACCGGACAGAGCTGTCCTAATTATCGGACAGAGTTATCTAGAAACCCTTCTACAACCCGACTAAACACTATTCCAACACCCTCAATCAAAAAAAATCTTCTCTTTACTTTCAAGCACTTAAACACAACGAATAAATTTGTGATTGACAATCAACAAAAATGGCACCCCTTTTGCTATTTAGCTACCTAGCACCCTCCCCGCAAAGACCGGCCAAAGGCTTGTGGGGTCAGAGAAACGAATTTGATCTAAAAATTTTTATTTCAGAAATACAACCCGCAAAAGGAGAAACAAGATGACTATCGGAAAAAAGATCGCTTCAGGTATCGGTTCAGTTCTATTCCTCATGATCGTTATTG
Organism: Deltaproteobacteria bacterium; assembly: GCA_030595135.1. GTDB lineage: Bacteria > Desulfobacterota > Anaeroferrophillalia > Anaeroferrophillales > Tharpellaceae > Tharpella. Next base: position 5,794 of record JAUVDU010000058.1, read on the forward strand.
CGGCCTGGTCGATTCTCGGGATTGGCAGCATCGTCAACAATGCAGATGAGGTCATTTACGGCAACCAACTGCGCGGAGAGGTCGCCCAGAAAGAGGTCGACCATCTCAATTGGGCCAACAAAGTCACCGAGCTATTAACCGACGATCAAGTCACCACCCTTGACGTTCAAACCGACCCGGCAAAGTGCGCCTTCGGCAAATGGCTGGAGAGTGATGCCCGGCACGAAGCTGAAAAAAAAGTACCGGAACTTAAAGCGATCTTTGCCCAGATTGACGCCCCACACAATCGCCTGCATGAGTCGGCGGCATCAATCAGCAAGGTTTTTCAACAGGCCGACCTCGCCCTGCCCGGCTTTCTTGTCGCTAGAGAGCGCGACCATCTGGTCTGGCTCGAAAAACTCTACGACATGATGCTTAACAACCGTGAAGTCATAGAATTGATCACCGACCCTCGACAATGCGCCTTCGGCAAGTTCCTCTATGGGGACAAAGCCAAAAAACTGGCTCAATCCGATGCGGAAATGGCCCGCCTGATTGATGAGATTATCCCGCCCCACGCTAAGCTCCATGAATCCGCCAGTGGCATCCTTGATAGCTGGAGTGTACGTCATCCCGGCTTGCGCAACCTTTTACGAGCCCGCCTAGATGACCACCGGGTCTGGGCTGAAGAAGTCGCGAATGCAATTATCGGCAAGAAAAAAAGCTTGGGAGTTGAAATAGACTCAACCAAATGTGCCCTCGGCATCTTCTTAGGCAGCCCCCAGGCAACTCGCTATGCCCAAACCTTCCTCCCCTTTGCCAGCTTCATTACCGAGATAGCCGGCCCTCATAAAGACCTGCATCGAACCGCAATCAGCATCAGGGATGCTCTTAAAAAAGGTGACTTTACCAAAGCCGGAAAGATCTATAGCCAAAAAACCATCCCGGCTCTCGAAAAATGTGAAGCACTTATCACCAAAGTAATCACTGCGGAAAGCGCTATTTGCAACCAGCAGCAGGAAGCCCTAAAGATCTTCAATGAAGAGACCTTGCCCGCAATCCACAAAACCCAAAAAATAATCCAGGCCATGCAACATCGAGCTGAAAATATGGTAGAGGGATTTCAACAGGCCAACCATATTTTTGCCGAAGTGACCAAACCATCCCTGGCCCAGACTAGAAAACTCCTGCACCAGATCACCACCACCGTAAGCAACAATGTTATGACGGATGAAGTGATGCTGGCCGCGGCCCAGAAAACCAAGATGGCAGTCATCATTTTAAGCATTATTGCCGCCATCATCGGTATCTTTTTAGCCTATTTTATCAGCAACGGTATCGCCAAAAGCCTGACCCGGGTAATTGATGCCCTCTCTGAGGGTTCGCATCAGGTCGCGGCAGCCGCAGGCCAAGTATCTTCAGCCAGTCAATCTTTGGCTGAAGGGTCATCGGAACAGGCAGCGTCACTAGAGGAGACCTCTTCATCGGTCGAAGAATTGGCCTCAATGACTAAACAGAACGCCGACAACTCCGACCAGGCCGACCGCCTGACCAAAGACACTGTCGGCGCAATCGGAAAAGCTTCAACTTCAATCACGACTCTAAGTAACGCCACCGAAGAGATCTATGAGGCCAGCCAGGAAACCCAAAAAATCATTAAAAGTATTGATGAAATCGCTTTCCAGACCAACCTCCTAGCCTTGAATGCAGCCGTCGAAGCAGCCCGTGCCGGTGAAGCCGGGGCCGGTTTTGCCGTGGTTGCCGACGAAGTCAGAAACCTCGCCGCCCGCAGTGCCGAAGCCGCAAAATCGACAGCTGAACTGATCGGTTCAACCGTTGATAAAGTCAGTGCCAGCCGTGAAGTTGCGGCCCAATCATTAACCGTAGTCTCTGAGGTAATCGAAAAGAGTGGCAAGGTGGGTGAGCTGGTCGGTGAAATCTCAGCCGCTTCTCAAGAGCAATCAAACGGTGTCAGCCAGATCAATATCGCAATCTCCGAGATGGATAAAGTGACCCAGCAAAACGCCGCCAATGCCGAAGAATCGGCCGCTGCCGCCGAAGAGCTTAATGCCCAGGCCGAACAGATGAACGATTTTGTCGGCGACCTGACCGCCATGGTCACC
>JAUVDU010000219.1 GCA_030595135.1 Deltaproteobacteria bacterium
TTCAGTATGTCAATAGTGAGCCAGAAATAACCTGCAACATTACAAAAAATTTGATGGTATCAGAAAAACTGAGAAGAAAACAGGGGAGGGAGAAATGGTAATCAAGGACGGAGAAGACCGGGGAAAAATCTCTTCCCGGTCTTCTTGATGTAACGATGTCAGGACAGAACCAACAGGCTGTCGAGCCGTCATCACGTATCACGATGAAAACACCAGAATTATCTCTGTACGCCGGGCAAGATATGAGGAGATTGAGACATATGAAAATCAGCCAATTTTATCAATATATAGAGCTTCTCTACTTACGCTGAACAGTTACTGAAAAGATTAGCGGCTCCCGAAGAGACGTTTAAGAAGCGCAGTTGACTGTTTTAATGGGTCAGAGCGAATCGCCGCCTCTTCGCGGGCCAGGTAATAGAAGATCCCATCCATCCCCTTCTCAACAACATAGCCGTTCAAATCCTCTTTAACGTCGGGCATGAAGGGGATATTTTTATACTGCCCCATCACCTCATCATAGGTTTTAACAGCCCCAACCTGAGACAAACTCTCTTCGACCACCGGAACCATCTCCCGAGTCAACTCCGGAGTCATTTTGCTGCGAAAATATTGGGTTGCAGCATCTTCCGGCCCTGAATAGATAGCCTGAACATCATCAATAGACATCTCGGCAATTGCGTTCCCGAACAGTTCCTTGGCCTTTGGGGTTGCCGCTTCGGCAGCCCGGTTGAGTTTCAACTCAAGATCGTCGAGCATATCCGATAAACCGACTTTCGCCAACGCATTTTTCACTGTTTGAAGGTTTTCCGGGAGCGGAATATGAATCAACGAATCGGCATTAAAACCATCCGTTTTACCGAGCTGCGCGACCACCGTCTCACTGCCAACCCGTAAAGCATCTTTCAATCCCGCACCGATTTCAGTCTCAGAGAGCCCTCCCAAAGTCTGCTCGGAAACCGACGACTTACCAAACTGGTTGAGCAGACTTTTGCCGCTCTCCATTAAACTGTTGCCAGCAAAAAGGTTGCCGCTTAAGATAAAAGAGAATGCCAACACCCCAAAACCGATCAATAAACGCAGCCGCATTTTTTCACTTTTTTTTGGCTCAATATTCATGATTTCTCTCCTTAGGATTCACAAAAAAAAGGGAGCCGACAAGCTCCCTTTTTTTTAAAACATAACTCTCATAGATCTACACCGATCAATCAATTTTGTTAAACTTGTTGCCCGGAACGCCGCAAACGCTACATTTATCCGGACAATCACCACTCACAGTATTACCGCAGACGCTGCAAACCAAAATATCTGCGGCCGGCAGATCACCGCCCTTCTCGTAGGTCGCCAAAGCTTCCTCATAGAGACCAAAGTGAATCTCTTCAACCGTATTGGCCCACTCAAACATCCGTAACGCCTTTTTGTTACCCTCTTCTTTGGCGGTCGCGATAAATTCGGGATACATATCCTTAAATTCATGGCTTTCACCAGCTACCGCATCACGTAAATTGGCACCCGTATCACTAACCCCGTCCATCGCTTTAAAATGGCCAAGAGCATGCACGGTCTCAGCGGCGGCCGCAGCCCGAAAGAGCTTGGCAATTTGTGAAAAACCATCGGCTTCAGCCTTGGTCGCATAAGCAAGATATTTACGATTGGCCTGACTCTCTCCGGCAAATGCCGCCTGTAAATTTTCCAGTGTCTTTCCCATTATCATCTCCTTTACAAATTAATTTGATCATTAAAAATAGTATCGTCCGTAAATCATGCCAAATTCATACTAAACAAGATTATCTTTGTCAACATAAAAATGATAGATGGTTGCCAGCGGGGTTTTTCTGTGTTATTTCTCACTTAAGGAGAACTAAATATGCAAAGTACTGAAACTGAAACAACTAAAAAACTGATTGCTACGGCTCTGGGCCGGCAGGCGGCCGATCTGGCCGTTGTCAATGCCAATCTGGTAAATGTTTTTACGGCCGAGATTCAACCGCAAAGCACGATTACGATCACTAATGGAAAAATCGCCAGCATCGGCACGCCGCCGCCCGGGGCTCTCGGGCCGGAGACCATAATTATTGATGCCCAAGACGATTTCGTCCTGCCCGGTTACATCGAGACCCACACTCACATCGCCAACGTTTTTCGTCTGCACGATTTCTGCGCTGCGGTTCTTCCGCATGGGACAACCACGGTTTTCAGTGAAGCGACCGAACTCGGCAATAGTCTCGGACGCCGTGGTTTAAGCTGGCTCCTGGAAGAGGCGGCCGATTTGCCCTTAGATCTCAATTTCACGGCCCCCTGCTTCTCGCCCACCTATCCCGATTTTGAGAGCACTTACGCGATATCTTTGGCCGAGTACGAAGAACTTTTCCAAGATAAAAAAATTGCCGGAATCGGCGAAGCCTACTGGCCCGATATTTTGGCGGCCGATGAGCGCACTTTGGAACTTCTCGCTCTGGCCCACCGCTACAATAAACCGGTTCAAGGCCATTCCGCCGGGGCCAAAGAACACCAGCTCAACGCCTTTGCCGCAGCCGGAATATCCTCCTGCCATGAACCGATCAATCCCCGACAAGCACTTGACCGCCTGCGTCTCGGCCTCCACCTGATGATCCGTGAAGGCAGCATCCGCCGTGATCTCGCCGGGGTTGCCCCGGTAAAAGAGCTGACCCGGGAAAGCCGCCGTATGAGCATCTCAACCGACGGCGTCACCCCCTCATGGCTGCTTACCGAAGGTCATCTCGACAGCCTGGGACAAAAGGCGGTAGCCTTAGGTTTCGATCCGCTTACGGTGGTTCAAATGCTGACCTTAAATGCCGCCGAAGCCTTTCAGCGCCAAGATATCGGGGCTCTGGCACCGGGGCGGCGGGCCGACATTCTGATTGTCCCGCAACTGGAAAAATTTACGCCACGGATGGTTCTCTGCCGAGGAGAGGTACGCGCCGACCAGGGTGAATTGAAAAATGCCGAAAGTGACACGCCTTACAGTTACCCGCCGGCGGCGTACAACTCACTCCCCTTAAAACCGGTTACAGCGTCAACCTTTCTCTATCCGACGGCAAAACGTAACCAGGTCAAGGTACGAGCTATCAAACCGGAAATCGGCAGCATGGTGACCCACGAAGTAACCCCCACTCTGAAAATTGAGCAGGGTAATATTAGCGCCGACCCGCTTCAGGATATAATTAAATATGTCGTCTTCGACCGTTACGGCAGTAATCGAATCGCCCGCGGTTTTCTCGCCGGCACCGGGATTCAACATGGGGCCTGGGCTTCGACCTTAAACTGGGAATGTTATCAGCCAACCGTCATCGGCTGTAACGAGGAGGAGATGGCATGCGCCTTTAATCGCCTGCTTGAAATAAAAGGTGGAATCGTTGTGGTTGATAAGGGCCGAATCTTGGCCGAACTTCCGCTCCCGATTGGTGGAATCAAGGCAGATCTGGGTTTACGCGATATTTTGACCCGCGAAGAACAGATTGTCGAAGCCTTGACTGCTCTCGGCTCAAAACTCGATAATCCTTTCTTCCACTACCAGACTTTGGCCTTTACCGGCCTCCCCTTCCTGCGCCTGACCGACAAGGGACTTTTCGATGTCCGTAAACGTTCACTGGTACCATTGGAGATCGACTAGGAGGCTGTCCGAGAATGCTCTTTTTCCCCAGCTCAGCGTTATTTTTTGAAAATAATGCTCGGAATACTAGGTGTATACCTGTGCTTATTTTCAAAAAATGCCTCGATCTGAGAAAAAATTTCTATTCTCGGACAGCCTCCTAGTTAGAGCATCTCTTTTATCCCTCTTTCTTTTGCCGTTGCTTGCCGCGCACCGGCGGCCGGGTATCGGCTAGATCAACCTCACCGCAGTGGCGTAAAATCTCTTCTCTAGCACCATCACGCAAAACAACCGCCGCCGCCCAACCGGCATCCCCGGGCTGAATCGCTTTGCCAATCGTCACCGCAACCAGTCCGGGACGTGGCCGCCAGGAACCTGGAGGGAGCTTTTGCCGGGTACCTCTGAGAATCACCGGAATCACGGGATGGGCGGCGGCAGCCGCCGTGACAAAGGCACCCATTCGAAACGGCAAAAGGCCGGGCAGACGATGAAAAGTTCCTTCCGGAAAAAAGAGAAGTGACCTACCCGAAACCTCGTCCCGGGCCATACGACGCACGCC
>JAUVDU010000366.1 GCA_030595135.1 Deltaproteobacteria bacterium
CTGCCAAAGTCTTGAACATCAATAACGAAGATCGTAAGATCGGCTTGAGCATCAAGGCTTTTCTCGATGAAAAAGAGAAAATGGAGAGCGGTGAGTACATCACCGACAGTTTCCAGAAAGGTAAAGTCTCTTTAGGAGAAATCCTGCAGCTAGCTACCGACAACCAGAAAGATGGCAGCGAAGAGAATGTAGAAACTGATGCCGACACCACCGACACCCCGGAAGAGGTTGTTGCGGTTGAAGCAGAAACGGTTGAAGCGGAAACGGTTGAAACCACGGAAGCCGCCGAAGCTGAAACTGCAGAAGTTGAAACTACAGAAGAGGCTACGGAAAGCTCTGATGTTGAAAAAGAAGACGAAGACGAAAATAAGAGCGAATAAACCCGCCGAATTGATGTAAAGCAAAAGATTCTTATGAGCCCGGTAATTGCGACAAATCAATTACCGGGCTCTTTTGTCTTTTTATGCTGTACATTTAAAATAATTTGAATAATTAATTATGATCTGGATAATTTTTCTCTGCGCGGCAATTGCGATTTTCATTTCCGGCCAACGCCTAACTAAATCCGCTGACCAGTTAGCTGAGGAAACCGGGATAAGCCGGGGCTTTATCGGGGTTATTCTGCTCGGCTTTGTCACCTCCCTGCCGGAACTTGTAAGTACCGTCAGCGCTGCTCTTTTTTGCAATGCCCCGAACCTTGCCCTAGGCAATATTTTCGGCAGTAATGCGGCTAACCTGGCAATACTGGCCTTTCTCAATCTTATCATTATCCAGTCCGCAGGCCAAGCCCGCCACAAACTCGACGAAGAGAACCAGCTAACCGCCTATCTCTCCCTGATCATCATCAGCTTAGCCCTGATGGGACTAGCCGGACGCGGCTTCTGGCACATCTTACACCTCGACCTTTTTTCTCTGCTAATTGCCGTCACCTACATTATCGGCTTACAAAAACTGCATCGTTTTCAATTATCAGAGAGCCCCAATACAGCCTCTACCTCAGACACTCCAAACAATGTTATCCCTCCAGAACTCAAACGCAGCCTTTTAATCAATGCCGGTATTATTGTCGCGGCTTCAATGACGTTGGCCGCCAGCGCCGAGCATATCGCCACAATTACCGGTTGGGGCACCACGTTTGTCGGCAACAGCCTGCTCGCCGTGGCCACGTCACTACCCGAAATCGTCGTCACCTTCAGCGCCGTCAGCATCGGCAGTTTTTCCATGGCGGCGGGCAATATTTTCGGCAGCAACATCTTTAATATTGCGATTCTTGCCGTAGCCGACCTCTTCTACTTCCGTTCCTCCATCTTTGCCGCAGCCTCCCCAAGCCAGAGTCTCATCGCCGCCATCGGCCTGCTGATGACCGGACTCTATCTTTTCGCCGGTCATTACGCCTCCGAAAAACGAATTGCGGGCCGCTGGCCGGTCGACTCCCTACTGGTCGTCGGCGTCTACCTTTTCAGCCTCTACGCCCTCTTTTCACTGCGCTAGAAGAGTATCCGTAAACAAGATCAGGAGCATTAATCATGAATGGTTTTTACGGTCGAATTCTTAAAGTAGACTTGACTCTCAAAACATTTCAAATTGAAGTACCTAGTGACGATATTTACCGAAAATATCTGGGAGGCAAGGGATTGGCTTCCTACCTGCTCTACGAAAACAATCCTCCCGGAGTTGACCCGCTGGCTCCGGAAAACTGCCTGATTTTTGCTACCGGGCCTTTTTCCGGCAGCCGGATCTGGGGCTCCTGCCGCTACGGGGTTTACAGCAAATCACCACAAACCGGCATCTATTCCGAGTCTTATGCCGGGGGCAAGGTGCCGGAAGCGATCGATGCCGCAGGTTTTGATGCCCTCTTGATCCACGGTTCCAGTAATACACCCATCGTCTTGCGCATCCACCCTGATGGTGCCGATTTCTGTCCGGCTGACGATCTCTGGGGACTTGACACCTATAAAAGTGAAGATGCCCTGCACGAACAATTCGCAATTTCCGGCTACCGGAAATCGGGAGCTGTCGTCATCGGCCCGGCTGGTGAAAATCTGGTACGTTTTGCCGTGATTGAGAACGATTACTGGCGTTCGGCCGGACGTACCGGCTTAGGCGCGGTCATGGGCTCAAAAAAACTTAAAGGGATTCTTTTTCAGGGAGATCGTCAAAGACCCCTGGCTGAACCCGAAAAACTCGCCGCGTGGGCCAAGGATTTCGCCAAAACCAGCAAAGAGCTGCCCGGAGTCAAAGCCTACAAAAGTTCCGGCACGCCGATGATGGTCAAGATCATGAATGAAGCCGGGGCTTTTCCAACCCGCTACTGGTCTAAAGGCAGCTATGAAGAGTGGCCGAAAATCGGAGCTGAAGCCTTACATGAACGTTGCCAGGTCAAATCACACGCCTGCCTGAAATGTTTCATGGCTTGCGGTCGACTGACAACTATCAAACAGGGCCGCCATGCCGGTCTCAAACTGGAAGGGCCGGAATACGAAACCATTTATGCCTTTGGCGGCCTTTGCCAAATCGACAGTATCGAAGAGATCGCCTACTTAAATGATATCTGCGACCGACTCGGTATGGACACAATCACGGCCGGCAATCTCTGCGCCTTCACCATCGAAGCGGCACGCCGAGGCCGAATCGATTATCCGATCGATTACGGCCAGGTCGATGCGATTGCCAAACTGTTGACCGAAATCGCTGAAAAGCGTGGAATCGGGGCCATTCTCGCCGAAGGTATCAGGCCTGCTGCCGCCGCCTGGAAACTTGAAGATCTGGCCGTCCATGTCAAAGGTCTGGAGCCC
>JAUVDU010000203.1 GCA_030595135.1 Deltaproteobacteria bacterium
TGGCCGTCCCGGGCCGTCCGCTTCTTTCACTGAACTCCCGGCCCCAGAAACTCACGTTCAGTTTTACGCCGGGCTCGGATGAAATATCTTCCGGACAGGAGGTTCGCATCAACCGGGTAAAAATCGGCGAGACAACCAACCTCTATAATGACGCCAGCAACGGATTGGCGGTAGCCGAGGTTGCCCTAAACGAACGACTGGAACGACCCAACGACAGTTATCTGACGATTGAGGTAGTCACCAAAACCGCCAGCGGCTGCACCGTACCGATCTCGGCTCTGCTCCATCGAAAACAAGGGACAAGTGTCATGCTCTACCAAAATGCTCATTTTAAGGAAAAACCGGTCAGCATTTTGGCTCAAGGTAAGGAGTTTGCCCTGATTAATCCACCGCTAAACCACCCGGTAGCCGTCGCCGCCGAAGCCAAACTGAGCCTGCTTCCGACCTATGGCAAAATCAGAGTTCTGCCAGGGGATCAACATGAATAAGAGCTGGATTGAACGTCTGCTGGGACGCCCCTATTTCATCTATTCATGCCTCGCCCTTTTTCTCTGCCTGGGGGTCATGGGCTACCAGCAGGTCGACCGGAAACTTTTTCCCGAATCCAACTATCCCGAGATTGCCGTGGTCATCGCGCAACCGGGCGGATCGGCCAAAACCCTGGCCGCCAACGTCAGTGTTCCGGTAGAAGAAGAGCTCTACACCCTAGAAAATATCCGCAGGGTCTACTCCACGACCATCGACGAGGTCAGTGTCATTCGGGCCGAGTTTGAATATCGCCAGGATCTGGGGATGGCGGCAGCCGATGTCAGCAATGCTCTGGATAAAATCCGCTCCTTGCTCCCAACCGATATTCTTGCGCCCCAGATTCATAAAATATCCGCCGCCACCGCCCCGATTATCGTCATTGCCGTCAGCCCGAAAAGCCCGATGCCGCTTGAGGATGTTCGCCAACTTGCGGAAAACAGCTTAAAACAGCGACTCATCAAACTCCCCGGCGTCGCCAACGTCGATGTTTTCGGCGGCTATAAAAAAGAGCTCCAGATCATTGTCAACAAGGAAAAACTTGACCGCTACGGGCTCGGCATTGAGCTCGTATTGGCCACCATTCAATCCGATAACCGGGATTATGCGATCGGCTTTATGACCAGCGATGAAAGTCGCTACCTGCTTAAATCACCGAGCCGCGAAGAGAGTATTGAAGGGCTTAAATCACTGCGTCTAAACGCCGACATAACCCTTGCCGATGTCGCTGAAATCTATTTCGGCCATTACGAAAACAGTGCCGCTTATTATGGCAACGGTAAAGAGGCTATCGCTCTTGCCGTGCAGCGCGGACTCGACAGCGATGTGGTGCGAACCATTGACGACATCGAAGCGGAACTGACCAAGATCAAAGCCCGCTACCCGGGACTTGCTTTAGAAATCACCGACACCCAGAAAGATACGATTGTTCAATCGACTGAAAACATGTTCGAATCACTGCGTGACGCCATTTTCATGTCGACTTTTGTCGTCTTTCTTTTTCTTGCAAGTTTCCGCCAGGTGCTGGTAATCCTGGTCACCATCCCCCTGGTTTATGCCACCACCGTGGCTCTGATGTGGCTGGCCGGGGTTGAATTTAATGTTGTCACCCTGACCGGCATCATCTTGGCATTAGGCCTGCTCCTTGATGACGCCGTCGTCGTGATGGAGAATATTGAGCGTCACTATCGAGAGCTGGGTTCCGAGATTCACCAAGCGGTCATGGCCGGCACCAAGGAGATCATGTTTGCCGATCTCTCCGGAACCGTCACCACCATGATTGCCCTGGCCCCGATTCTCTTTGTCGGCGGCTACCCGCAAACCGTATTCAGACCGTTGACCACGACCCTGCTCCTGGCCCTGACGGCGTCATATATAATCTCAATAACCGCAGTGCCGTTGCTGTCGCTCAAAATCCTGACGCTGAAGCACCCCTATCTTTTACGAGCGGAAGACTTTTTTCACCGGATCACCAGCCGGGCGAATGAAGCGATACAGGGTTTCTTCGGTGGCGCGGTTAAGGCCGCCCTGAAACGAAAAAGCGTCGCAATCGCCTATTTTGCCGTACTTCTATTTTTGTTTATTATCAGTCTCAAAGGAGTGATGCCGACCGTCGGCCGAGAACTCATGCCGCCGATGGATACCGGCGCTATCAGAATCAGCATAACCACCGATCCCAATCTGCCGATTGCGGCAAGTCAAAAAATTGTCCGCCAAGCTAATAAAATCATCACCGCCGGCGGCGAACTCGAATATCTTTCTTCAGCTATCGGCAGTGAAGCCGGGACTTTAAGTATTGGCAGCGGTTCCGGCAGCGATCGGATTGCGATTATTGCAACCTTTGTCAACCGCTATGAACGTGAAGAGTCGATCTGGGAGATTGGAAAACGTCTGCGCGAACAGCTGGCTCAAATCGAAAACATCAAACGCTTGGAGGTCGTCGATTTCGGGGCCACGGCAATGTCCAGTATTCGCGCCAATATCGACGTTATGCTTTCCGGCCCGGATTTTAATGATCTGGCTAAAGCCGGTGATCAGGTCGAAAAAGCCCTCTATAAAACCCGTGGCGTGGTCTCGGTCTCCAGAACCTGGGATATCGATAAAACCGTCTACAACCTCAACATCAACCGGGAACGCGCCGCCTTTTACGGGCTCAAACATGCGGCTATCAGCTCACAACTGCAAGCTCTATTACGCGGCGGCCAAGTGGCCACGTTCCCCGCCGCCAACAGTATCGATTTCGGGGTTCGAGTCTGGTTACCGGCGGCCCAACGGGATCGCCTCGAACTGCTCTCGACAATTTTGCTGGAAACCCCAAAGGGAGAAAAAATTCCCTTATCAACTTTGGCCACGGTAACCCGTGACTTAGAGCCAGGAGTCATCAACCGAGAAGCTCTCAACTATACCCTTAATGTCTACGGTCATCGCGAGAAAACCGCAATTTCCCATATCATGGACAACTTTGGCCAAAGCTTCAAAGGCACCGTCCTGCCCGCATCGGTAACCATGAAACAGGTCGGCGATATCGAGCAGTTTAAAAATTCCGCCGGCCGTATGGGCAAAGCCGTCGGTTTTTCAGTTATTTTGATTTTTTTCACGCTGATCACCTTTTTTGACTCAGTCAAAGCCTCCTTGATGATCGTTCTCTCGATTCCTTTAACCATTATTGGGGTCGCCTGGACCCTGCTGTTGCTCAATTATCATGTCGCGATGCCCGCCATGATGGGCTTTATTCTGCTCTCCGGCGTCATTGTCAATAACGCCATCCTACTCATCCATTTCGCCCTCGAAAAAATGGCCGAAGGAATGCCAAAAAAAGAGGCCATGCTCGAAAGCATCAAAATCCGCACGCGCCCGGTACTAATGACCGCTTTCGCCGTCGCCGCCGGCATGCTCCCGGTCGCCTTAGGCTCGGCCATCGGCTTGGAACGCTTAGCACCCTTAGGCGCAGTCGCCATCGGCGGCCTCTTGGTCGGCACGTTTTTGACCCTGCTTTTTATTCCGCTTATTTTTATCTGGACAACTAAAGAGTTGGAAAAAGTTTAAATCTGAAATATCTACCAATCATTTAATATGATTGCCGGAAACAATTTATCCCTAAAACAAGAAATGGCCGTTTTCTCTGAAGAAAACGGCCATTTTACTATCTGTAAATCCTTGCGACACTCATTTCAGAATGTCGCAAAGACCATAGAACAAACAATATCTATTCATCGAGAAGTTTGGCTGCTCCGATGGGCGGAGCCTTGGCTGCTTGATCTATCCGTCCGGGGCCGCGTTGTGCGCGATTTACCGGAGCTGCCACCTCGACTGCCCCCGCCACTTCGAGATCTTGAAAAACCACCGCTCTTTTTCCCGCTACGACGAAAATCGACAAAAGTCTCTTCGTCTTTGTCGGCCTGATTCTGCTCAAAGCCGTCAATAATCACTACAGGAATTTGTCGGCCCAAAAGACGCTCAATCGGGCGCAGCAGTTTCTGTTCGTCGGCACTTACCAGCGAGACCGCCATGCCGCTGCGACCGGCGCGGCCGGTACGACCAATGCGATGCACATAATCTTCGGCAACGTTGGGCAGATCAAAATTGACAACGTGAGGCAGTTTGTCGATATCCAGCCCCCGGGCGGCAATATCTGTGGCCACCAGGATTCTAACTTTGCCGGCTTTAAATTCGGCCAGGGCTCGGGTTCTCGCAGTTTGACTTTTGTTGCCGTGAATAGCGGCCGCACCGATACCGCTTTTTTCCAGATAAGTGGCCAAACGATTGGCCCCGTGCTTGGTGCGGGTGAAAACCAGCGCCCTCTCCCAATCACCATCCTTGATGAGTTGAGCTAAAAGAACCCGCTTGGCCTTCAGGCCCACCGGATGAACTACCTGATCGACTTTTTCAGCGGCGGTATTTCTACGAGCCACTTCGATCATTGTGGGATTGTTTAAGAGTTTGTCAGCCAGCCGCTTTAT
>JAUVDU010000096.1 GCA_030595135.1 Deltaproteobacteria bacterium
GATCGACCAACACCTCCCTGCATCTACCGGCAATTGCCCATGAAGCAGGTCTCACTCTGGCCCTCGAAGATTTCAACCAGGCAAGTCTTAAAACCCCCCATATCTGCAACATGTCACCAGGCGGCCCGGATCACATGGAAGACCTGCACCAAGCTGGCGGCGTCAGTGCAATTATGAAAGTTTTGGCGGAAAAAGGACTCTTAGCCGAAGATTGCCTGACCGTGAGCGGCAAAACTCTGGGCCACCTTCTGGCTCAACCGGCAATTAAAGTCTTAAACCAAGAAACCATCCGACCCTTGGATAATCCCTATCATGCGACCGGCGGCCTTGCAGTTCTAACCGGTAATCTAGCCCCGGACGGGGCCGTGGTCAAACAATCGGCCGTAGCCCCGGAAATGCTTCAACACCTAGGCCCGGCCCGGATTTTTGAAACCGAAGAAGAGGCTTTTTCAGCTATAATCAAGCATAAAATCAATAAAGGTGATGTCATCGTCATCCGTTATGAAGGGCCGCAAGGCGGGCCGGGCATGCGGGAGATGCTCTCGCCAACGGCCGCTTTAGCCGGTATCGGCCTCGATAAGGATGTTGCACTTTTGACTGACGGCCGTTTTTCCGGCGGCACCCGCGGAGCCGCCATCGGCCATATCTCCCCGGAAGCCTCTGCCGGCGGCCTCATCGGCCTGGTTGAAGAGGGCGATCAGATCAAAATTGATATACCTGAACGCAGCCTTGAGTTATTAGTTGATAAGAGCGAATTAAAAATCCGTAAAGAACACTGGCAAGCGCCTCCGGCAAAAGTCAAACAAGGCTACCTGGCCCGCTACGCCCGCCAGGTGGGTTCCGCCGCCAAAGGCGCTGTAATGGATTAAGTGAGGATAAAAACCATGAAAGACTGCCTCTTTTGCAAGATCATCAAAGGCGAAATCCCTTCCGATAAAGTTTATGAAGATGAAACCGTGTATGCCTTCAAGGATATAAACCCCAAGGCCCCGGTTCACTTGTTGATTATTCCGAAAAAACATTATCCCACCCTCAATGATCTTCCCGATGACGAGATGGGGATTATTGCCCACATTCACTGTGTCATGAAAAAGCTGGCCCTTGAATTCGGCGTCGCCGAAACCGGCTACCGGGTTCTGGCAAATATCAATAAAGAGGGTGGCCAGGTCGTATTCCATGTTCACTACCACCTCATCGGCGGCCGCCAGTTACGCGCCTAACGGCATGAGCAACTTAAACACTTGAATCATGGATAACCTCTTTGCCATTACCCAGCCTTAACCTTACCAGCGATTACTACACCGGGGCTCATCCGAGTTTGCTGTGGGAGATGACTATCTGCCAAAGTCTTGGTGACGGCACCGGTGCCTTTGCTAAAGCCCTGGAAAAACCGGCCGCATACGGTCGCTTGATCGCCGATTATCTGCAACAGTCATTTGCTTTGCCCCGAGAATGTGGTGAAATCGTCGAAATCGGCGGCGGTTATGGCACGTTGATGGCCGCCCTACTTGAGGTTCTCAAACCTCAGCAGATCACCATGGTCGATATCTCCCCAACCCTTTTGCAAAAACAGCAAGAGCGTCTGGCCCAGCATCCAATCACGTTCCAACGTAAAGATATCTTCGCCTGGCTGCCAACCCTGAAACGACCAGTCGACCTGCTCATACTCAATGAGATTATCGGCGACTTTCCCACGATTACTGGACTCTCCAGAGCCTCCCTGCAAGCTCATCTACAAAAATCACAAACCGAACCGGAAACCCTTGGCTTGCCCTCAGATTTTAGTCCGCAAGAGTTATTTGCGGATGCCGCCCGTCTTATCTCTACGTACAACCTTGACCTCAATAATTTACCCGAAACTTTTAACTTAAATTATGGTGCCCTGCTCTTTATTGAACGCTTGGCCAAAACCCAAGTCAGCCGAGCATTTATAACCGAACATGGCTGCGACACCGTACTCCCATACCCTTTCTCACTCTATCCCGCCATCCAACCGGAGTCCAACAATCTAAATCCTCGCCGCATTCAGCTCAAAGATCACGATGAATATAATATTCGTTTCGATTATCTCGAACAAGTAGCCAAAGATTTAAACTTTAAAGTTAAGCGCTTTCACCTGATGGATATCCTGAAAGTCCGCTTTGATGATGAGATCAACTATCTTTTGACCTCACAACAACCAATCAATGAAGAACAGGAGATCCTCCTCGAATTCTACGAACATGTCGCCGAATACCAGGGTATTTTATTGGAACAGTGACGACACAATAAAAGTCGCACGCACCTGGTTTATTCCGGGGACACTTTTATTCCGGGGACACCTTACTTAATTCTTCGAATTAAGTAAGGTGTCCCCGGAATAACGGAATAACGGAATAACGGACCCGGAATAAACCGGAATACGGAATAAACCGGAATAAACCGGAATAAACCGGAATAAACCGGAATACGCCCGAATAATAAAACAGTGACATCCAAAAAAAGCCGGCTCAAACGAGCCGGCTTTTTTTGGTTTGACGTTAGTTTGCTAATGATCTATTTTCGTGCTGAGCCGTAACCGATTTTGACAATGGCCTCTTCAACCTCATCCAATACTGTGGGATCTTCGATCGTTGAAGGCATACGGTACTCCTCGTTATCGGCAATTTTGCGCATGGTTCCACGCAAAATTTTGCCGGAGCGGGTCTTGGGCAGGCGGGGAACCTCGGTCGCCAACCTGAAACAGGCCACCGGCCCAATCTGGTCGCGAACCATCTGGACGCACTCTTTGGCGATCTCATCCGAGCTTTTGGTAACCCCGGCTTTAAGAACAAAGAAACCCAGCGGCACTTGCCCTTTAAGGTTATCCTCAACCCCCAAGACGGCGCATTCAGCAACGTCGGGATGGGTGGCAACGATCTCTTCCATGCCGCCGGTTGAGAGACGATGACCGGCAACGTTGATAACATCATCAACCCGACCCATGATGTAGACGTAACCTTCATCATCAATATAACCACCGTCACCGGTAAAGTAGTAACCGGGATAGATGCTGACATAGGACTCAATGTAACGCTGATCCTGCTCCCATAAGGTCGGCAGGCAACCCGGCGGCAGCGGCAATTTGATCGTCACAATTCCTTCCTGGTTGGGGCCCATCTCTTTCCCATCATTATCGAGGATTTGCACATCATAACCCGGCACCGCCTTAGTCGGCGAGCCCGGTTTAATCGGAAAAAGCTCGAGACCGAGACAATTAGCAGTAATCGGCCAGCCGGTTTCCGTCTGCCACCAATGGTCAATTACCGGGATACCGAGAAGATCAGTCGCCCAATGATAGGTATCGGGATCAAGACGTTCGCCCGCAAGGAAGAGATATTTAAAGCAGGAGATATCATACTTTTTCAAAAATTCACCATTCGGATCTTCTTTCTTAATCGCCCGAAAAGCGGTAGGCGCCGTAAAGAGAACCTTAACCTGGTGCTCGGAAATAACCCGCCAGAAAGCCCCGGCATCCGGGGTGCCGATCGGTTTACCTTCATAGAGAATTGTCGTACAACCAAGAAAAAGCGGCGCATAAACAATATAGGAGTGTCCAACCACCCAACCGACATCGGAAGCGGCCCAATAGACATCACCGGGCTCAACCCCGTAGACCTGGCGCATGCTCTGCTTTAAAGCGACGACATGGCCGCCGTTATCGCGCACCACCCCTTTGGGAATACCGGTGGTTCCTGAAGTGTAGAGAATATAGAGAGGATCGGTTGCTGCCACAGTCGTACAACCAACCGGTTCGGCCGCATCATAAAGTTCCATCCAGTCGAAATCACGACCGGCAATCATCTCGGACTGCACCTGCGGACGCTGATAGATGATACATTTTTCCGGTTTTACTTCGGCCAGTTCAATCGCCTTATCGAGCAGCGGTTTGTAGGGCAGAACCTTGGTTGCCCCTTCAAGGCCACAGGATGCCGAGATCATCAATTTGGGTTTGGCATCGTTAATCCTGACCGCCAACTCGTTCGGAGCAAAGCCGCCAAAGACCACGGAATGGACTGCGCCGATACGGGCACAGGCGAGCATGGCGATGGCGGTTTCGGGAATCATCGGCATATAGATAATCGCCGTATCCCCTTTACCCAACCCCTGAGCGGCCAGAACCCCGGCAAAGCGGGAGACCTGTTCCAAAAGATCGCTGTAGGTTATTTTTTTAACGGTATTGGTTTGAGGACTGTCATAGATAATCGCGACCTGGTCGGCACGACCATTTTCGACATGATAATCGATCGCATTATAACAGGTATTAAGTTCACCGCCGGTAAACCAACTATAAAAATTGGGAGCCCGGGAATCATCAAGGACTTTGTCCCATTTCTTAACCCACTGTACGTCTTCGGCTGCCGCCGCCCAATATTTATCTGGAGATTCCATCGATTGGCGATACGCTTCTTCATATTTTCCCATCTAAAACCCTCCTCAAAATTTAATTAAAACAAGCCCTTCAACCCACGCCTAAATGAACGAAGATTCAGCCTTAACCCTTGCGCAATTAAGCGCATGCGCAAGACAAGTAAAATAACGGTTTATCACTAAACCATCACTCTGAAGAAGTCAAGAGCAATCTGTATACAATTGCTGAGCCATTTGCCGGGTTATTATTTTTTTTCCAGTTCCCGCAAAAAAAATTTTTTAAAATACAACGCGGGCAAATGTCCGGTTTACGTAAACTGGCATAAAAACGCAAGAAAAAGAGAAAAAATCAAAGAAAGCAATGTCTTCAAAAAATAGCCGATAGATTTAGTAACTTTTGTAAAACTGTCGAAGCCGGGCTGAGAGCTCAATAAAAACTACAAAAAGAGGTTTTTATTGAGACCCAACCTCAACCTTCGGTGAAACCGAAGTTACTTTTTTCTTGACATTTTTATAACACTCTTATAGGAAACTTACCGCAGACATAATAAATACAATTACATAAAAGCCCCTTCAAGGTCTTTACAACTATTGTATTTTGTATGTTATCGGCAACTTGCGGCCCTTCAGCCAAAGGCCGCAAACCACAAACCTTTTATACGCAGGAGGATTTTTCAATGGCAGACACCAAACTGAAAGCAATCTATGAAGTACCGGCAGATTTCAGAGCCAAAGCTTACTTCAAGAGCCGTGAAGAGTACCAGGCACTCTATGATGAGTCGATCAATGACAATGACGGCTTCTGGTCAAAAATCGCCAAAGAGTATGTCACTTGGTATAAAGAGTGGGATCAGGTTCAGGATTGGAAATACAGCAAGGATGAAGTCTACCTGAAATGGTTTATGGGCGGTAAACTCAACGTCTCCTACAACTGCCTTGACCGTCACCTTGCAACCCGGGGCGACCAGGTAGCAATCATCTGGGAAGGTAATGAGCCTACGGTTGACAAAAAATTTACCTACAATGAGCTCCATGAGCTGGTCTGTAAATTTGCCAACGTCATGAAAGCCAACGGTGTCAAAAGAGGCGATCGGGTCACCATCTATCTGCCGATGATTCCGGAACTGGCGGTGGCGATGCTCGCCTGTACCCGCATCGGCGCCATGCACTCAATCGTCTTCGGCGGCTTTTCGTCTACGGCTTTGAAAGATCGAATTCAGGACTGCGAATCCAATTTCCTGATCTCCTGCAACGCCTATTATCGCGGCGCCAAAATCATCGATCAGAAAGTCAACGTCGATGCCGCCACAGCTGAGTGCCCGACCATCAAAAACACGATTATCATCAAACATGAAGATACCGACGTCCCCATGAAAGCGGGCTATGACCTCTGGTATCATGAAGAAATGGCCAAAGCCGACGCCGTCTGCGAACCGGAATGGATGGATGCCGAAGATCCGCTCTTCCTCCTCTACACCTCCGGCTCTACCGGCAAACCCAAAGGGGTTGTTCATACAACCGGTGGCTACCTGGTCTACACCGCCTTCACCCACAAAAACATCTTCGATTACCATGATGGCGACATCTATTTCTGCGCCGCCGATATCGGCTGGGTCACCGGACACTCATATATTGTCTACGGCCCATTATGTAATGGTGCAACCACGGTTATGTTTGAAGGGGTTCCGAACTATCCGGATGCCGGACGCTACTGGGATATTATCGGCAAACACAAAATCAACACGCTCTACACCGCACCGACTGCGATTCGTGCCATCGCAGGCCAGGGCGACAAGTTCGTAACCGATCGCCTCGATAAGCTCGACAGCCTGACGCTGCTGGGCTCAGTCGGTGAACCGATTAATCCGGAAGCCTGGAAATGGTATTATGAACTACCGGGCCGGAGCAAATGCCCGATCGTCGACACCTGGTGGCAGACTGAAACCGGCGGCATCCTGATTACCGGACTACCCGGCGCCATCGATATGAAACCGGGCTACGCAACCACCCCGTTCTTCGGCTGTGATCCGGTAATTGTTGATCCCGCCAGCGGCGAAGAACTCT
>JAUVDU010000230.1 GCA_030595135.1 Deltaproteobacteria bacterium
CTTACGAACACAATCTGGTTCAGTTTGGTGAAAATGCAAGAGAGAAAGTAGCTTTTATTTGCAACTGCTGCGCCTGTTGCTGTGAGGCCATGGTCGCGGCCCGGCGTTTTGCAATTTTGAGCCCGATTCATACAGCCAACTTTATTCCGGTTATTGCCAAATCTGATTGTAACGGCTGCGGCAAGTGCGTGACCGCCTGCCCGGTTGAAGCGATGACTTTGGTTTCAGCAAATAACCCCGTCAAACCCAAGATGAAAGTGGCAAAGCTGAATGAAGATATCTGTCTTGGCTGTGGGGTTTGCGTTAGAACTTGCACCAAAGGCAATATTAACTTAAAATCCCGACCTAGCCGAGTCATTACCCCCTTGAATGGAACCCACAGGGCGGTGTTGATGGCCATTGAGCGAGGCCAGTTGCAAAACCTCTTTTTTGACAACCGGGTTCTCTGGAGTCATCGCGCCATGGCCGGAGTTTTAGGCGTCATTCTGAAACTTCCGCCATTCAAACAGGCCCTCGCCAGCCAACAAGTTAAATCACGCTATCTGGAAGCCCTGATCAATTACATAGAAAACTAGAAAGTTGTCACTGGTGTCCGGTAAGCTTCTTGCACCTAAAGTTTTGAGAGGAATTACATTCTCGGACAACTTCTTAGTAGCAATCCGTGTTTAATAAATCCTAGACAAAAGCAGTAAATTGGTTTAATCTAGCGAGACTGAAACAGTGGTTGATTTTTGTCCCCAAAAAATTTATGATCTCATTTAAGTTAATTCTTGTCTCATGAATAGAAAGCAATCGAAGTGATTTCTGATATAGAACGAGAGATTTTTCTAGAGAAACAGATTCTCAAAGAGCGTTTACGACTCCTTCTTGATCAAGGAAAAATATCCAACCTTGCTGTTTTTCTGGGCACCCTCATATGTGCCTTTTTTATCCGTCATATTGCCACTTTATCCCTGTTTTATCTATGGCTTCCGGGAATGTGGTTTCTAGCTGGCTGCCGCTATTTGTTGATCTACCAATACCTGCAGCGGGAACTTAATGAGAAAACCCTTCGCTCACAGATGAACCGCTACGTTTTACTTACATTACTAATCGGTCTGGGATGGGGGATAGTACCTTGGCTTATTAAAGATTTTTCTCCCCTTTTCCCCCAAATAACAATCATTTTTTTAATGCTCGGTGTGGTTCACTCAGGAATCTCCATTCTCAGAGCCCACCGGCTGGCCCAAGCTCTCTACATATCCTTTCTTCCGGTTTCAGTGGCCCTACGCTATCTTTTCGCTACGCCGGAACCACAATTAATCTTTGCCGCCTGTTCAATTATTTATATTTTATTCATGCAGGTTTTGAGCGCACGAGAACATCAAACCCTAATTTCCAACCTCCGTCTACGTTTTTTCAACGAACAACTCCTGGTTGACATGAAGAAAGCTAAGGAGATCGCCGAAGCGGCGACCCAGGTCAAAAGTGAATTTCTTGCCAATATGAGCCATGAGATCAGAACCCCAATGAATGCCATAATCGGTATGACTTCCTTAGCTCTCGACACCCAACTAGATCAGCAACAGAGGCACTATCTTGAAACTGTTAAAGATTCAGCCGGTAGTTTGCTGGAAGTAATTAACGATATTCTTGATTTATCAAAGCTTGAAGCGAGACAATTTCAATTGATTAACAACCCTTTCTCTCCTCGCCACCTTTTGACCCAAACACTCTCAACCTTTGCCTATACAGCTCGTAAAAAAGGGCTTGAGCTTAATTCTTGCGTCGAAGCGGCAGTTCCTGCTGCTTGCCTCGGAGATGAACTACGTCTGCGCCAAATCATTACAAACCTGGTTGGCAACGCCATTAAATTTACGAAAAAAGGCAAAATTTTTGTTCGCGTGGAGTGTTCAGAAGCCGAACCTGCTGCCCCCAAAAAGGTTCTTCATTTTTCGGTAAATGATACCGGAATCGGCATTCCTCAAAAGAAACAGGAGATAGTTTTCAACAGTTTTGAGCAAGTCGATGGTTCATTTTCAAGAAAATATGAAGGCACCGGTTTGGGACTTGCAATCAGCAAACAGCTCGTCGATCTAATGGGCGGCAGGATTTGGCTGGAGAGCGAGGTCGGCAAAGGCTCAATTTTTAATTTTACGGTCGAGTTTGAGATCTGTTCGGAGAGCCGCTTATTAGAAATGGTATCGGCTGACATTGAAAAAGTTTCCAATCTTATGGTGCTGGTAGTTGAGGACAACCCGGTTAACCGGGAGGTTGCAACTGGTATCCTGGAAAATTCCGGGCACCGGGTGGTGGTTGCTGAAGATGGCCTGCAAAGCCTCAAGGTACTGGCCCAAAAGGATGTCGACATTGTCCTTATGGATGCCCAAATGCCGGTTCTTGATGGTTTGAGTGCAACCAGGGTGATTCGCGCCCTGGAAACAAACACACCTATACCGGTTAAATTGCTCCCTGATTTACAGGCCCACCTGACTGCTCGCCTGGCTGGTCGACATCTACCGATTATTGCCTTGACAGCTCATGCCATGACCGGAGATCGAGAGCTCTTTCTTGATGCCGGAATGGATGATTACATCAGCAAGCCTTTCAATTCTGAACAGCTGGATGAAATTTTGAGAACAATTTTCGGTGAAAGCGGTTTTTCTCCCTCCCCAAAAACTTTCTCCAGAGCAGATAAAAGTTCCTGTAAGACCAAAAAAAAGAAGAATCATGACATCTCCCTAACCGAAAAGGCGACTTCTTTTCTTAAAGAAAGCGCCCATTTTAACCACCAACAAACGGAAAGAATAGTTGCTAAATTACGCAAAAGCATCATAAAGAATATGGATAAAGCTGAATCTGCAGAAAAGGTTAATGACTTAAAAACATTAGCGGAAACGGCGCATACGTTGAAAGGAAGCCTCCTCCAATGTGGTTTTTTTGACTTGGCCGAAGATGTTCAGGAAATTGTTAGTCTCGCACAGAAGCACAAAAACGTAAACTATTCGGAAAGGTTGTGTAACTTACGTCAAGAACTGAAGAACTTTACACTTTATCCCAGCCTTATATGAAAGATGAAAACCTCAGCCCCCATTTGATAATCAGAGCAATCAATCTTATCATTTCAGTACGAGGTATTAACAACGCGAGATAGAATTCAATTGGTGGGAGAAAATCACAATTTAGTGGATATAATAATTCGACCTTAAAAATCGATAACAATAAAAAAAGTGCCTGGAGAACGTTCAATGGAAGGGAAAAAAGTCAGTGAAAGCATGGTGATCCTCTCACAAGTCATGCTCCCGCAGGATGCCAATCCGGCGGGCAACATTCACGGTGGGGTTATCATGAAGTTAATCGACAACGCGGCTGGCGTTGTCGCTATGCGCCATGCCCGCAGCAATGCCGTCACCGCCTCAATCGACCGCCTCGATTTTCACTATCCGGTCTATGTCGGAGATCTGATCACCCTGACCGCCTCTCTCAATATGGCGGGACGAACATCGATGGAAATTGGAGTTCGAGTGGAGAGCGAAAGAATGATCAGCGGCAAAACCCACCATACGGCCTCCGCCTACCTGACCTTTGTGGCTCTCAACAAAGATGGCAGGAGCCTTGAAGTACCACCTTTGATCCTGGAAAGTGCTGAGGAAAAACGCCGCCGCCGGAACGCCCAACTACGCTCAACTCAGAGAGCCGAGGAACGCCGCCGAAACCGGGATCAAAACCAATAAATCACTTCTGATGTATTCGCACCCCAAGGGCACTTCCTTCGGGGCGTAAAAAGTCACGGGATGGCTAAGTAAAAATTTCGATAGACAAGTAGCTGTGGTTTCCCAGACGCGAGACCATACATGTAGTATGTCGAGTGTCTGGGAAACCACATCAGCGCAGGATATCGGAACTTTTTACGACGCCATCACTTCTTCTTTTGCAGCCATTTGTCAAGACCGGCAAATGGCTGGTGGGTTGTGGATGGTTTATGGTTAATGCTTGGTGCCGTTTCGCCGGGTGTCACT
>JAUVDU010000186.1 GCA_030595135.1 Deltaproteobacteria bacterium
TTTTTTATTTTTCCCAGCGAATGGAGCCAAAAAATTGCGACTGTTTGAGTGAGGTACGAGTGAGTTTCGCAATTTTGGCGTAATGAGCGCTGGAAAAATAAAAATTTTGCGTAAGAAGTGGAAGAAAATGACCCGATATCCCTAGAATTCGTCTCAGCAAAGTTCTAACCGGGCAGTGTTAACTAAATTGTGATTAAAGTGACAGGTCAAAAAAATTATTTACGTTCTTTGGGCATCATGCTTATTTTGATGTCCGGAGTTCTGATTATCTATTGGCAGGTAATCGATTTTGCCTTTGTCAGTTTTGATGATCCGGATTACGTTTATGAAAATGAAATTGTCAGACAGGGCTTAAATTGGCTTGGTATAAAGTGGGCTTTTAGTTCATTTCATGCCGCCAATTGGCATCCGTTGACCTGGCTTTCGCACATGTTGGATGTCTCCTGGTTCGGGCTTGATGCCGGAGATCATCACTTTACGTCAATGGGCTGGCATTTAGCCAACACCTTTCTGCTTTTTATTGTTTTGTGGCGCTTGACTGGTGCTCTTGGCCGTAGTGCTCTGGTGACCGTCTTTTTTGCCTGGCACCCTTTGCGGGTTGAATCGGTCGCCTGGATTGCAGAGCGTAAAGATCTGCTCTGTGTCTTTTTCTGGCTCCTGACTTTGTTGAGTTATCACTACTATATTTTACGGCCCGGCTTTAAACGTTACCTGCCGGTTATGGTTGCCGCCGCCTTGGCTCTGTTGGCCAAGCCGATGGCAGTAACTCTGCCCTTTCTTTTGCTGGTGCTTGATTTCTGGCCTCTCAAGCGCCTCAACCTTAAATCGTGGCGGCGCCTGACTCTGGAAAAAGTACCCCTGATGGGGTTGGCGGCAGCTTCCGCAATGATGACCCTGATGGCTCAGAACCGGGCCGGGGCGATGGCTTCAACGGCGGTTTTTAGTTATGGTCAGCGTCTGGCCAATGCTCTGATTGCCTACTTGAAGTATATCGAGCTTACTCTCTGGCCTCGGGATCTGGCGGTTTTTTATCGTTACCAGGGTTTACCGTCGCTGGTGACCCTTCTCGGAGGGTTGTCATTGTTCGCTCTGGTGACCTGGTGGAGTTTCAGGCAGCGGCATGAAGCTCCTTTTTTATTGGTCGGCTGGTTGTGGTTTCTCGGTACCCTGGTTCCGGTTATCGGTCTGATTCAGGTTGGCGGCCAGGCTTTGGCGGATCGTTATACTTATTTTCCCGGTATCGGTCTTGGTCTGATCCTGGTTTGGGGCCTGGCTCGCTGGTGCCCGTCGGCACACTCCGCAAAAGTTTGGTTGGCGGCTCTTTTAATGATGATGTTGTTGATTCCTTTAAGTTGGCACCAGACTGGTTTCTGGCGCAATAGTATTACGCTTTTCTCCCGCGCTGTGGCCGTGGATCCGCTCAATTATAATGCCTATTCTGATTTAGGCGTGGCCTTGCAGGCCGAGGGCCGCTGGCCTGAGGCGTTCAAGGCTTTTACCCGGGCGGTTGCGATTAAGCCGGACTATCTGAAGGGGTTGTTGAACCTGGGCATCGCCCTGAAAAAAAAGCAGCGTTATGATGAAGCCGATAAAATTTTTGCCCAAGCCCTTAAAATTGATCCCGCATCGCTGAGAACTTATATTGTGTGGGCTGACAGCAAGTCCGCCCAAGGAGCTCTGCCGGAGGGGGTAGAGATTTTGCAAAAAGCTCTGGTCTTGGCTCCTGAAGATCCGGTACTTAACTACAACCTTGGTGTATTACTACTCAAAAGTAATCAACTCACAGCCGCCCTTAAGCCTTTAAAGTTAACCTTGAGCTTACAGCCCGATAATCTCGAAGCCTGGGTTAATCTCGGCGTCGCCGAAGCCCGCCTGGGCCACTACGGCGCGGCCATGAAAGAGTTTCGCCGGGTTCTTCAAAGTGACCCAGACCATAGTCAAGCCCGTTATAACTTGCAGCAGCTGGAGCGCTTGTCAAAATAGTTATATATCATCTTTATTGTAACTTATAGGTAATTTATGTATAAAGATCAGAAAGTAGTGGTCGTGATGCCAGCCTATAATGCCGGGGCAACATTAGTGAAAACCTACAATGATGTTATGGCTCATGGTCTTGTCGACCATGTTATCATCGTTGATGACTGCAGCCATGATAATACGGTTGAAATTGCGGCTGGGTTGCCGCACTCCGAATTGATTGTCCATCAGAGCAACCTTGGTTATGGGGCTAATCAGAAAACCTGTTATCGGCGGGCGCTTAAGGCCGGTGGTGATATTATTATTATGGTTCATCCCGACTATCAATACACCCCGGATCTGATTCCAGCGCTGGCGGCAATGGTTGGCAGTGGTCATTACCATTGTGTTCTGGCCTCGCGGATTTTGGGGGGACGGGCTTTAGCCGGGGGGATGCCCTGGTGGAAATATTACGCCAACCGTTTTTTGACTCTGGCGGAAAACCTCATGTTGGGAACCAAACTTTCCGAGTTTCATACCGGTTACCGGGCATTTTCGCGCCCTTTGCTGGAACGTCTACCTTTGCAGCGTAATTCGGACGATTTTGTTTTTGATAACCAGATTTTGGCTCAAATACATGGCTTTGGTTATATCATCGCCGAAATCAGCTGCCCGACAAAATATTTTCCCGAGGCCTCATCAATAAATTTTTGGCGCAGTCTTAAATACGGTTTGGGTTGTCTGCTTACCGGAATCAGGTTTCGCCTGCATCATTGGGGACTTTTGCGTTCGTGGTTGTTTGCGCATGAAAAATAAAATTTTTTTTCTTTGTCCGGCCCTCTTTTTTTTCTCTCTGAGTATTGGCGTCGCTTGGTACGGAAGCATGAGTGTCGGCAAACAGGCGGCCATGGTTACCATGCGGGCTCGTTTCAAGGGTGCCGAAAAGGCTTTGTCGGCCGGCCGACGGCAAGAGGCTGCTGCTGCCTATCGTGTGGCAACGGTTGATTATCAAAAGGGGATTGCCAAGCCCGGCTACTATATCGGGATGGCGGATGATTTTTTGACGGCCGGCAA
Organism: Deltaproteobacteria bacterium; assembly: GCA_030595135.1. Lineage (GTDB taxonomy): Bacteria > Desulfobacterota > Anaeroferrophillalia > Anaeroferrophillales > Tharpellaceae > Tharpella. The sequence goes on from JAUVDU010000186.1 coordinate 3,031, forward strand.
TGGTTTCTGGCAGCAGGGGCAATTCCGATCCGCCTTGGGCGCTTATCGCCGGGGGCTTAAACATGAGCCTTACTCGATAACCTTACTTACCAGCGCCGGTTTTTGTGCTTTACGCCTGGGCGACGCCGGGCTGGCGACCGATTTTTTATCGCAGAGTCGAAAAATCTATCCGGCCAACCCAAAAGTCAGGAAAGCCCTGCGCAAATTAGAATCTCAGCGTCGCAAAAAGGATCTGAAATAGTGGCCGGATACGCAAAAAAACGGAAGCGTCAGCCGACCGCAAAACCTTCCCGGTTACCTTCTGTCGGTTTTTTTCAAAAACTTCCGGAAGCTCTGGTCTTTGCTTTTTTTGCGCTTTCACCGCTGATCTTTTTCAGTGGTCTGGCTCCCGATGGTCATCCTTTCTTTACCCTTTATGATCTGCCCAAGTTCTATTTTATGATGGCCTTTACCTTTTTATTGGCCGGTTGTTACTTCTGGTCTGTAGGTAAAGATCCGATTCGGGCTGCTACTCTGGTAAAATTCTTGACAACCAACTTAGGGCTCAGGCTGCTGGCTTTGTGGTGGTTGGCGCTTTTTGTTTCAAGTTTTCAAGCCTTGGTTCCAGCAGCCTCTTTTCTGAATCTGTTTCACTATTTCTCTTTGCTGGTGCTCTGCCTGGTGCTGGCTCGGCTTTTTTCACAACCGTCCCGGCGCTGGGCGGCAGTTTATGGCCTGATTGGGGCGCTGTTGATTTTTGTTCCGGTGGGAATATTTCAGTATCTCGGTTTTCAGGTGCCTCTATTAATGCCCATTTTAGGGCCGGCATCGACTTTGGGGTATCGTAATCCGGCGGCCCATTTTATTGCCCTGGTTCTACCTTTTGCCCTTTTTGCGGTATGGCGTCATTGGTGTTTGTGGCGGGCCCACAGAACCTATACTCAGCTATTTCTCTTTTTTGCCCTGCTGTTAGTGGCCCTGACGGCCCTGGCTCTACTCTTTATGAATTACTCCCGGACGGCAATTATGGCCTTGCTGGTTGAGGCCTTGGCCCTGCCCCTGGTCTGGCTCTTGGCAAAAAAAGAGGGTGAAGCTGATCGTGGGGGTAAGCGTCGGCGTTTGGGCCGGGCCTTGCTCGGCAGCCTGTTATTAGTGGTGCTAATCTCCTCGTTGATAATGGTTTTTCCTGATAGTCGTAAGCGAGTCGTAAGTAGTTTTAATAAATTGAAACGAGGTGGGCCGACTCGGATGCTTGAGGCTCGTTACTATCATTGGGGCAATACTTTGATGATGATCAAGGAGCAGCCGCTTTTGGGGCTTGGGCTCGGCAACTGGCGTTTCTCCTATCCCCTTTATTCCGCAAGTTTCAAGCGAGACCCGTTGCAGAACTACAAGATGCAGATTCGCAAAACTCATAATGACTATTTGCAACTGGCGGCGGAATGTGGTATCCCGGCCTTGCTCCTTTTTTTACTGTTTTGGGGGCGGCAGTTCTACTTGTTGCGTTACTCGACACCGGAGAGTGATGGCGAGGAAGATTGGCGTCTGCCGCTGGCCGCCTCACTTCTGGCCTTTTCAGTGATCATGTTTTTTTCATTTCCCATGCAGATGGCCTACAGTCGTATGTTCTGTTTCTTTCTGCTGGCTCTAGGGGAGGCGCGGGCATGGCCGGCATTATCGAAATAATGGTTGAGCGGGGTCTGCTCTCCGCAACCGAACTCA
>JAUVDU010000361.1 GCA_030595135.1 Deltaproteobacteria bacterium
AAATTTTTGGGATATTAGTGACTTGCAGGTTGTTTTCTTGTTTTTTAACAAAATATGGTCAAAGGAGTCAAAAGAGTCAAAGTAGTCGAAGGAAGCTAACCCCTTGGACCTCTTCGACCTTTCAGACCTTTTCGACTCATCTTTTAGCTCAGGCTTGAGAAGCTAATGGATTTTGCAACGATTTTAGGGGTTATTTCCGCTTTCTCTCTGGTTATTGCTGCAATTGCGACGGGTGGTGGAGTCCAAATTTTCTGGAATCTGCCATCCTTGTTGATTGTTGTCGGTGGCACCTTTGGGGCGACCCTGATAAACTATCCTCTAGGTGAGTTTGCCAGCCTGCTGCGTTATTTAAAGAACGCTCTTTTTAAAGACCGCGTACCTTTGAGTGAAAATATTGATATCTTGGTACAGCTCGTGCGGGAGTCTCGTAAAGAGGGTATTCTAGCTCTTGAAAATCGAAGTAATGATGTCACTCTTGATCCTTTCCTGCGTCAGGGTTTGGTCTATCTAGTTGATGGGCTGAAGGCGGAAATGATTGAAGAAATACTGCTTCTTGATTTGGACAGTATGCGCGAGCGCCATGAATTGGGAGCCCACATCTTTACGACAATGGGGACGGTTGCCCCGGCTATGGGGCTGGTCGGGACTTTGATTGGCCTGGTGCAGATGCTTCAGGCCATGGATGATCCGGCAAGTATCGGGCCGGCCATGGCGATTGCCCTGCTCACCACTTTCTATGGTGCTGTGCTGGCAAATTTTATCTTTTTACCGTTGGCGGGTAAGTTGCGCCGGCGCAGTCAGCGTGAACTTTTTTTACGAAGATTGATTACCGAGGGTATTGTTGCTATCGCGCGCGGCGACAATCCTCAGGTTGTGCTCTATCGCTTGGAGTCTTTTTTGCCCCCGGCCTGGCGTAAAGGGTCTCGTATTGCAATCTCTGCTGGAGAGAGGGGCTGATGGCGAACCTGGGTCTACCCACAGCTCTGCCGGATGGTGCTGAGAACGCGGCTCTGGCCCCCTTGATGGCGTCCTTAAGTCTAATTCTGATTGCCTTCTTTATTCTGTTTTATTCGATGACCATGATTGATGAGAGTAAAAAAGCGGTGGCTGTAGGTTCTTTGCAAGGCAGTTTTGGTTTTCTTGATGGGGGCCTGGAGAGTGAAACTCCGGAAACCCCTGAAGCGCAATTGTTAAGCATGCCTCTGGTTAAAGAGCGGGCGGCTGATCTTCAGGCCAGATTAAACAGTTATATGCAGCGTCGTGGACTTAAAACCGCAGGGGTTAAGGTCTTTGCCGAAGGGCAAGGGGTCGATATTTCTCTGGCTCACAGTTTGCTCTTTACGCCGGGATCGGCGAGCTTGAGTCCTGGAGGGGAAGCCTTGATGCTGCAGATTGCGGGTCTGCTCAAAGGTTTGCGTCAGGTACGTTTTGAACTGTTCGATTTTACCAACGAAAGCCGTAAAAAATCGGCAACTCTTAATGGTCTTCCTCTGGCCGCTGTCCGGGCCGCAAAACTTTACCGTTTTCTGGTTCTGCGGGGCGGTTGGTCTGCCGATGTCGTGCGTGCTTTCGGCCGGGTTGCCGAACCGGCTTCGGCTGCCGGAGAGCATCTTCTCTTGAAAGTGATTGGCGGGGTTCCGGTTTGTGATGTGAAGGGCAAAGAGAGAAAGATCAGGGTTGGTGACTTTACTTTCTGATTGTCGGGGTGAGAGGGAATCATGTCTTTGGCGCGGCGAAAAAAGATGATCAGGGTTCGGCCGCTACCGCCCGGTAGTGATGGTTGGATGGTAACCCTCTCGGATATGCTTTTATTGCTGCTGACTTTTTTTGTTTTGCTGATTTCGATGTCATCTTTTGATAAGGGTTTGTTGACTGAAGTTTTCGGGGGGCCGCGTCCGGGATCAAGTGGAGTGTTGAATCGTGGTACCAGTATTCCAATTGTGGTTCCGGTTGAAGAGTTGCGAAAAGATCTCCGGGAACGAAAAGATTTGGCTTTCTATCGGAGACTTTCAGAACCGTTATCCCGGCTTCTTGATGTTCTTGAACGACGGCTCGGGAAAGCGCTGATCAGGGTTGATGTGGTTGACGGTAACCTGGAGTTGGAAATTATGAGTGATAAACTTTTCGGAACCTTGGATGATACTTTGAAAACTCAGGGGGAAGAGACGTTACGTCAGTTGGGGGATTTTCTCAGATCCTGGAGCGGGAGTCTTGAAATCGAAGTTTATACTGATAATTTTCCGTTGCAAACATCTCGTTTTCCCGATAATAATGTTCTTGCCGCTTGGCGTGGGGAGCGTCTGGTCGCCGCCTTGGAGCGAAACGGTGTTAAACGTTCACGAGTTTTACTAGCAGCCTACGGTGCCGATCGTGGCGTGGTCGTTAATGATATTCCAAAACATCGCCGCCGTAACCGCAGGATAGTGTTTCGCCTGCCGGGTTGGGTGGGAATTGTCGAGAAAACTGGTTGAGTCTGTAAAAAGTTTATAAATAAGTAGTTTTACGGAGGAAGAAAGTGGCAAAAAAAAAGGATCAGGATACGGAAGCCGTTGAAGAGGGTGCGGAAGGTAAAAAATCAAAAAAAGGTCTTCTGATTATCATTGTTATCGCGGTTTTGCTGCTCGGAGGCGGTGGCTTTGGGGCCTATTGGGTTTTGTGGCGAACCCCGCCTCTGACGGCGGAAGAGCTGGCTGAAATTGAAGCGGCTAAAACTCCTGAACCCGTGATTTTACCGGTTTTTGCCTTGAAGCCGTTTGTGGTCAACCTGGCGGATAAAAAGCGGCGTTATCTTAAAGTGACGATGAAACTTGAACTCAGCAACGAAGAGTTGCTTGAAGAAATCGATAAGCGCCGAGCC
>JAUVDU010000367.1 GCA_030595135.1 Deltaproteobacteria bacterium
TCTTGGTATTCCGGTTCGCTGAACCCCAGTCTCTGTAAGGTCTCATCCAGCGGGATGCCGTTTAAGTCGAAACCTTTCTCGGTATAGACCGCATCGGTCAAAACCTCATACTGTTGTCGACGATGATCTTGCAGGTTTTGCAGGAGCTCGGCATCATCTTGTCCGTTTATTTTAATCTCGGTATTCTCTTTGAGGTAGTTGACATAGTACTCCCGGCGCGAGGTGAATTCGTCAGTAAAAACCGGGGCCATGGCTCTAAGCGGGATCCGATCGTGAGTTCTGGTGCCAAAGCCCTGGCGCAGGTTGATAAGTTTGTGCAGGAGGTAGCAGCGTTCGGATTCAGCCAAAAGATCATCAAGCGTTTTTTCGGTTCCCAAGGTAGAGTTGACGAGCTCAAGATAGCACTCAACCGTGGGCAGATTCTTGGCTGGATCCGCCGTCTTGGCGGCGTCCGGGTGGCGGACATCAATCCACGGCAGTTTGCAGAGGCCGGCGATATTAAACCAGGTGCGAAAGAGGGGGAACCATCTCAAAGCGGCCGCTTTTTGGGCAAAACTCGGCATCTCGTTTTTGATCTGATCTAAGGCGATAAGCCAGGATTCGTCGTGCTGTGGCCCTTTTAAAGCAAAACCGTAACCACCTTGTTGAGCCAGGGACTCTTTGGTGATATACATTGAGAACTCTAAGCCTTTACTCTCCATGCCGAAAAGTTCCAACTCCCGCATGATCTTCTCTTTGTCGTTGCCGTTACGGGCCGCGGCCCGTTCACTGATCCAGCCTTTCATATGTCTGATGCCCTTTCCGACTTCACCGGTAAAACCGTCGGCACTTTTAGCCATCTTGTGGAGCAGGGCAAAAATGGTCTCCTTATCATCCCATTTTAGTTCAATCCCGTCGGTATCATCTTTGGTCAGATGGCCCTCCTGATAGGCTTCGATGAGAAAGGCGATAACTACGCCGGTGCTGATCGTATCCATGGCGTACTCATCACAATACCAGGCATACTCCATGATCGCCGGGATCTCGAAGATGCCTAAGTTGGTGATTGCGGCGGCGGTCTCATATTCGGGGCCGTCAACCGGCACTGTCCGACCGGCGTGCGGGCCGGTGGTCAGGGTGTGCGCCTCACAGCCCTTGGTGCAGGAGAGGGTGCAACCGGCAAAACAGCCGTCCGGATGTTTTTGATCAAAGACTTGTTCTTCAAAAATTTTGCCGGATACAAGCTTTTGTCGTTCATCATCACGGCCGAATTTATAGTTGTTGATCGGCAGAATATCATGGTTATTCATCATATCAAGCAGGCTCGTGGTGCCCTGCTGGGCGAGGCGCAGTTCGTTGGGGTCGACGTCACGGATAACTTTACGTAAATTAGTGCCGGCAGTGCGCAACCGTTTTTTGTCAGCTGGTTGGTTGATATTGCCGCCGCTAAGTTTACTTTTGACGACAATTCCCCATAAGCCTTTGTCCCGCATGATGGTTCCCATGCCGCCCCGGCCCGCCTGTTTGGCCCGGCAGCGTTGCCGCTTAGGATCGTAATAGACACTGTTGACACAGCCGAAAAAGGTGTTTTTGCTGCCGATCCCAGCATTGACAAAGGCGATTGAATTAGGTTTACTCTCCCCGCGCCATGTGTCGACCAGATTTTCAGCTTCGAGCAGGGAACTGTCGGTTCTCGGAGCTTCCCGGAGGCTGATCGTGCCCTTCTCGTCATCGATAAAAATGATAACATCATTAACCGATTTTCCGGTGACGGTGATGGCGTCGAAACCGGCATTTTTAACTAGCGGAAAGAAGTAGCCGCCCACGTTAGAGTCACAAAAAGTTCCGGTTAAGGGCGAGATTGAACCAATAATGAATTTTCCGGTTCCGGCAAAACTGCTCTCCCCGCAAAAAGGGCCTCCGGCAAAGGCTAAAACATTCTCCGGGCTGTCATAACGGGTTGCGGCTGTGGTCTTATCGTAGACCAGCTTCAAACAGTAGCCCCGCCCTCCGACAAACATCTCTCTGGTTGCTTGCGGGATATTGGTGACGATCATGGTCTTATCACTGAGGTTGATTTCCAGAAGGCGGTCGGTATAGCCTCTGTCGATCTTGGCTTTTTGGTAATTGATTGAAGCAATGGTCATTTTCTTATTCCTTAAAAGTTGTGTGGGGTATCCAAAAGTTCAGGCAGCGCCTGATAGCACGACTTTTGAATTATGTCTATATTTGATTTTTTGTAACTATTTTTTCAGGGATTTTTTCTTTTACGTTGGTGCCAGCCCAATGAAATCCCGGCTAAGGCTAGTCCCCAGGCCGGAATTCTCAGAAACCAGTAGGCATGGATTCCCAAAATGGAGCTTTCCGGTAGCCGGAGACGGACGCCAATCGCCAGAAAGAGTAGGAAAAAAGCGCCCGCCGCAAAAGCTGAGGAGAGTCGTCGTCGTTTCACTGCCAGCACGGTAAAAGCTAGAAAGTGAACGGCAAAAACGAACAACATGAATTTCAGGAACCAGTCAGACATAATTAGTTTGATGATGCTTTAAAGTTGTAGAAAAATTTTGCAGGCGACAATTGCGCCGATGACTCCGGCAAGATCGGCCAAGAGACCGGCGGCCAGCGTGTGGCGCACTTTTTTAATCTGCACAGCCCCGAAATAGACGGCCATAACGTAAAATGTGGTTTCGGTAGAGCCTTGCAGGGTCGAGACCAGATAACCGGTGTAGCTGTCCGGGCCGATGGCCGGGTTGTTGATGGTTGCGGCTAAAATACCATAGGCCCCGGAGCCCGACAAGGGGCGTAAAATTGC
>JAUVDU010000406.1 GCA_030595135.1 Deltaproteobacteria bacterium
AAGTTACAAGTGAAGTCGAGGCATGGCAAACCCACAGAAACAACAAAGATGCAAAAGTCAATTGGCAGTTTTCCACAGATGACGCCAGGATCAAATTATCACGGCTTTATCCGTCAATTGAGAGTTGACACGACACTAGGCGCTGAACAACATGATGAATGGGTTTACCAGTTCCTGCTCAAAATGTTCCGGGGTTTCATGTTTGATAATTTTCAGGGCGTCGAAAGTGGAAAGAGCTTTTTTGTAAGAGCGTTTGGTGGTCAGGGCGTCGAAGACATCACAGAATGCGCAGATTTTACCGGGCATTGAGATTTTTTCCCGGGAGAGTCTTTTTGGGTAACCCGAGCCGCTACAGCGTTCGTGATGGGTGAGGATGATATCGATAATGGCCGGGTTTCTGGTTCCCATCTCCCAGGCCATCTCCGTTCCCAAGGTTGGATGTTCCCGCATAAGTTCCCATTCTCCTTGGTCGAGAGGCCCCTGCTTGTTGATGATAGAATTGGGGATATTAGCCTTGCCGAGATCGTGCAGAAAAAAACCCAAGCCCAGGGTTTTGAGCTCCGCTTCACTTATTGAGGGCAGGGTTTTACGCATCATAAGGATGGCGTAGATGCCGACATTTATGGAGTGAGTGTAGGTGTAGTAATCCTGGTTGGTGATCATCATCAGCAGGTTACTGGTTTTGGGTGACTGGCTGATGGTGTCGATCATGCAGTCGACCAGATTGCGGGTTTGTTCAATGCTTTCCGTGCTGGGCTGTGAGAAAAGTTCTTTAGTGATGTCGCTGGCGGTTTCATAGATGATCGAAGCCTTGTCGTTTTCCGACAGATTTGGATTGGTCAGTATGGTTGAAAGATTTTCCTTGATATAGTTCAGGTAACCTTGCCGATCCCCGGTGTTGAGGTAGAGATGGCTGACGTTGTTCTGTTTGAGTTGGTCGATTTTTGTGGTCGAGAGCAGGCTGGTTTCGTTGATGAAAAGAACAAAGCGATCCTTGCCGGTGCGCAGAAAGAGCTTGATGCCGACTTGACGTTCGGGTGCCAGAGTGGAGAGAGGGATCTGCTGATAAGTTGGGCCTGTATCGGTTTGAGGTGTCGGCGTCAATTTGGTCGTCCTTAGCTTTTTCATGAATCTTTTACAGGTGTATCAGTGCTGGCTTGTCTAAGCCTATTTCATACTAAAATAGTAATTAATATTTTCAGATTAGTCAAATAGTTATTTTAGTGACTTAATTTGTTCAGACAAACATTTCTTCGCGAAATTTTTGCGGTAATGCGAAAAATATTCGTTGTTTTTTGTGGATAGAAATTTTTGGCCATTTTGAGTAACGCTTTACGAGGAAGACACTAGCACAACTTTCTGGTTTATTGTGACAGTCTGATTTTACAACTCTATAGGACGTATCGCTTCAGAATATTATGTTATTTTGCCTTTCTCTGCGTCTTTGCGTCTCTGAGGGAGAACGTTTTTTCTCTCACAGAGGACGAGGATTGGTTTTCCTTTGTCAGCCCTCCATATGTGGCATACTCCTTGCTGATATCTGCCCGCAAGTAATCAGTTTCGTTTTGGCGGTAAACGCCGAGCGATCTTTTATAATGCCACTTAAAACACTATCAAGGAGGTAGTAACCCATGGCAAAGAAAGAATTTAATGCGCAAGAAGCTTCAATTTGTGCCAGTACCGTGCAGATGTTGGAAAAAGCCACTAAAGACGGCGTCCCGATCTCATTTCATAGAGCCAATGATATGGCAGCTTGTCCCATCGGGGCAGTTTCCGCTTGTTGTAAAAACTGTTCCATGGGTCCCTGTCGTTTGAGTCCGAAAGATCCTTATGCCAAGGTTGGCGTTTGTGGTGCGACTATCGATACTATCGGCGCACGTAACTTCGCTCGCATGGTTGTTGCCGGTGCCGCCGCCCATACCGATCACGGTATGGGTATGCTCGATTGCTTCAAGGAAGTCGTCCATGGCAAGATTGATGGTTTTCGGATTAAAGATGAAGTAAAACTTAAAGAAGTTTGTGGTTATGTGGATATTCCGCTTACGGTCGAGGTTGACGGTGAAGTTAAAGATCGTGAGATCATGGAATTGGGACTTGAGTTGGCCGAAGTACTCGAAAAGACCTACACTCAGGTTGAAGGTGAAATTCCTTTTATGAAACGGGTTCCGGAAAAGACTCTGGAACGTTGGCGTGAGCTTGGTATTGTGCCGCGTGGCGCGATGCGTGAGATCATGGAGATGATGCATCGGACTCATATCGGGGTTGACCAGGAATATGTAAATATCAGTCGTCAGTTTCAGCGCGTTGCTCTCTCCGATGGTTGGGGTGGTTCGATGGTTGCGACCGAACTTTCCGATATTCTTTTCGGGACTCCGCAGGCGATTGCCGGCATCGTTGATATGGGTTGTCTGGAAGAGAAATCGGTTAATATCGTCATCAACGGTCATGAGCCGATTATGTTTGAAGCCATGATCGATTCCTGCAATGATCCTAAATTGATTGAAAAAGCCAAAGCTGCTGGAGCTGAAGGTCTGAATTTGGTTGGAATGTGTTGTTCCGG
>JAUVDU010000377.1 GCA_030595135.1 Deltaproteobacteria bacterium
CAGCCCGCAGTCACGGCGAACCTTTAAGCGGACGCCTGCAGATAGAAAATGAGAGCCCGATCGAACATCTGCTCATGGGCGAGGGAGATGAACTATTCCTCATGGCATCCGATAGCGGCTATGGCTTTATTGCCCCCTTAAATGAGTTCTTAAGCAAAAATCGTAACGGCAAAGCAGTTCTTACACTTCCGTCCACAGCCCTGCCGTTGCCGCCTTTACGCCTGAAAAACATGCAAGAAGACCAGCTCGTCGCCTTAAGCAGCAGCGGCCGCATGCTGATCTTCCCACTCACCCAACTCCCCCTGATGGCCCGGGGAAAAGGCAATAAAATCATCAATCTCAACCCCGGTCGCAGCGACCATGAGAATGAAACCCTAAAATATGTCGCCATACTGCCGGCCCAGGCCGCCTTAAAAATTTACGCCGGCCGCCGCCATTTAACCCTCAAAAATGAGAACCTTAAAGACTATTTCGGCAACCGCGGTCGCCGCGGCCACATGCTCCCCCGAGGCCTGCAAAAAGCCGAACGTATTGAAATTATTGAAGAGAATAGTCGGGAACAATAACCAACATGATTTACCAGTTTATCTAAGGAGACTGTTACATGCTGATCAATTGGGCCTATCTGCGCAAAGGTTGAACCTCCTGTAAAAAAGCCCAGGAGTTCCTGGACAATCACGATCTAGAGATCACGGAAACAGTTGATGCCCGCAAAGAAAAAATTGACACCGAGAGGGCTTGGAGCATCCTCTCTAAAGCAACAGAGGTTACTGTGGTCAAAGGTAAGAAAGAGCTCCGGTTCACCCCTTCTGATGAAAACAGAGCGGAGATCCTCAAAGCCGCCATGGGCCCGAGCGGTAATCTCCGCGCACCAACTTTAAAAATCGGCAGCCAATTTCTGGTGGGCTTTAATCTTGAACTATATCAATCTTTGATGGCGTCGTAAAAAGTTCAGGAACCGTCATAGCAGAATTGACCCGGTATCCGGGAATTAATGTATCACACTTGCATTGGAGAGATGTTTAATGAAAATTGCGGCATTGGGAATTGATGTAGGCTCGACTACGGTCAAAATGGTAGGAATAAATGCCGCAAGTGAAATGATTTGGAACCATCTGGAACCGGTTGACCCACGGGTTGAAAAGCAGGTTGATTCTTTTCTTAACAAACTTAAGGAAGAGATCAACTCCCTGGAAGAGATCCCTCTGATAGCAACTGGTTATGGCCGCAATCTGGTACATCAGGCGGTTAAAAATGTTACAGAGATCACTTGTCACGCTAAAGGTGTCTATCATCAATTAGGCCACGGTGGAACGCTGATAGATATCGGTGGCCAAGACAGCAAGGTTATTGTGATCGGGGCTCAAGGCCAAGTCGTGGATTTCGCCATGAATGACAAGTGCGCGGCGGGTACCGGCCGTTTTCTGGAAAATAGTGCCGCACGGATGCAGGTTCCCATAAGCGAAATGGGCGCGGTAGCCCTCTCAGCAACGGAAGAGGTAGCCATCTCCAGCACTTGCACGGTATTCGCCGAATCGGAAATCATCTCCATGATTGCCCACGGTGTCGAAATCGAACCCATTCTCATGGGACTCCACCGTTCACTGATCAGACGTGTGATTGCCATGGTTCGCAGTGTCGGGTTGGTTCCGCCATTATTACTTTCCGGCGGAGTTGTTAAAAATCCGGCAATCCGTAAAGTAATCGAGGAGGAAACCAAAGAACAAGTATTTCTCCCCGAGCACCCACAACTCATGGGTGCTTATGGAGCGGCGTTATTTGCATTAAAATTGACAACTTCATGAGAAAGAAATAGAGTATCAAGATTGGATGATCATAGTTTAAAAATTATGACCACAGCTTTGGTGGAACAGCTGAACGGAACCTTTATCACCAAAGTTCACCAGATGACACCCTATCACCTCCTTTTGCGCCTGCGCGGTGGCGGTCAGGGTGGAGAACGGCGGCTCCTGATCTCGGTTGCCCCGATGGAACCCGGCCTTCACTTAACCAGTCGGCGTTATCTCAATCCGCCCCGCCCTTTACGCTTCTGCGCCTACCTTCGTCACCATCTTCAAGGCGCCAAGATTTCGACAGTTGAGAAGATAGATGATGATCGAATTATTATCATCAGAGCCGCCCGGCGTGAGGATGAAGAAAAGCAACTGATCATTGAACTTACCGGCAAGCGCAGTAATGCTGTATTATGCCGGGGAAGTGAAATGCAGATCGGGGCTCGAATGTTTGAGTCGCCAACAGATCAGCGCCTTAAGCCCGGCAATAAATATCAACGACCGGAAACAGCCGCAATAACAGCCGCAAAAACACCTTCTTTTCTCTTGGCCGAAATCATCGGCCAAGAAGAGATAGCCGACCTTGCAAGCGATGAATTACAGTCCGGCTACGACGATTGGTTTTTTCCTCGCTATCAGAACCACTATGGCAGCCGGGAGATAAAACGTCTGGAAAAAGCCTTGCGCAAACATCGACGGCGCTTGCAAAAAAGAAGAAAACGGCTTAATGAAGAGAGTAACGAGAAAGAGAGCCATTTAAACGACAGCCACCTCGGAGATCTCTTAAAAGGTGCGCTCCACCAAATAAAAAGGGGAGCTAAATCGATAAAATTGACCAACTACTGGTCGCAAGCTTTAGAAGAGGTGGAGATTGTCCTGAATCCGGCTTTAAGTCCCTTGGCAAACCTCGAAAAATTCTATAAAAATGCCAAAAAAGCCAAGC
>JAUVDU010000255.1 GCA_030595135.1 Deltaproteobacteria bacterium
TCCTGATTCCATGTCTGCATGAACCCCCGGCGCTTTTCGCCGGGCATAAATTCGAGCAAGTTACTCTCTCCCTCGACCCGCAGGGCATCCATGTATCTGCGCACCATCAACTGGTGTCCGGCATTGCCGAAGACGTCAAAGCCGGCGACCAGGGCATAATAGATGCGCTCAAAGAGGGGATAATCGATAACCCACATTGTCCGGGGCAGATTTCCCAGTGCTCCGCGCCGCACCGTGCCGCTGTCAAAATGTCTGTAGATGGTGAGCAGCGGTGTATCTTCGTCCCGATTCCCCGGCCAGATAGCTTCGTAGCCCATGCCCTTATAGTTATGGGTCATGTAAAAGTCCTGGCGGTATTGATAGTAGTTAACGACATCTTTCTGGTAGCGGTTGCGGATGACATCAACGAGTTTAAAATCGCTGCCCTTTTCGATGGGCATTCGCAGATTATCTTTTTGAAACTTCAAAAAGCCCGGGTAGCGCACGCTCAAATCGTGATCAGGATCCATGAACATGACCCAGAAATGGTCATTAATGACATTTAAGGCAATCTGCCCTTTGCAGACCGGCCCCCGGATAAAGGTTCTGATGACGTAAGTACTGTTGTCTAAGAGAAACTGATAGCGTGAACGGGGCGGGATCTGTTCAAAAGTCAAGAAAGGGTTGGCGGCCGCCTGATGCTCATAGTTCATGCGATGGGGCTCTTGGAGCCAGTCAGGCTTGATGAAGAGCTCTTTAAAACGGGTCAACACCGCATCATTAAGCGCAAAAACCATATGCGTTTTATGGACGATGGTCGCGTGGATTTTACGAAATCGGTAATAGAAAACTTCTACTTTCGGATCATCATAAGGCCGTACGGTATTGATGAGTTCAACGGGTTCGCCGGAGGGGGTGGTCGAGCGCAGCAACTCATAGTAGTCGTTGCCGGAAAAGCGGATTTGGGCCAGAAAAAGATGTTCGTAGAGGTAGCGGGCCGTCATCGCATGTTTGGCATCAGCCCGGTTTAAAAAATGTTCCCATTTGCTGATCTCCAGCTGGTCGGTTGCCGAGGGGGTGACCAGAGCCGCCTGTTCGACTAAGGTCGGTCCTTTAGCCCCCTGACTGAGCCAGCCGGCAATGAGATTAAATTCCTCTTTGGTTAATGGCGGAAAGCCGAAAGGCATGCCCTGATTGGGATGTTTAGCGAGATAGCCCCCCAGTTCAATCCCGGTAGCCGAGCAGGTGAGATCATTCGCCTCTGAAAAATACTCGCCCACACTTTTAGGGTGCTTCATTTTATGCGAGAGCAGTTGTAACATGATGGAGTTGTTATGTCCTTTCTCGGCGGTGTTTTCGGTTACCGTAAAAAAGTCCTTCTGCCGCCACTCCTCGGTACTCTGGGCATCAATAAAGAGGCGGGTCGGATCCATGGTCGTAAGCCTAGTGCCGTCGTAGACTTTTTTCTTGGTGCCGCCCCGATCCACGCCTTCGTAGGAGCTGAATTTCAGTTGGCAAGGGGAGTTGTAACAGGAGTGGCAAACAACGCAGCGTTTATCGAGAATAGGTTTTACTTCGGTTAGATAATTGATGCGCCGTGAAGGAGCCTCAAAAACCACCGGTGCCGGGGCCTTGGCCCCGCAGGCGGTCAAGAGAAGAAGAAGGGGGAGAAGAGGTAGAAGATATTTTCGCATAGTGAAACCCTTCGATATGGTCTAAGGAGTCAAAAGGGTTAAAAATAGATAAAACCGGCAAGACCAGATAGGGGCCGGCACCGACGCCGTAATGACCCAGGGTCTGGCCGGGATCCTCATCATGTTCGGGCATCCCCCATTTATTTCTTTATTCTGCGACCCTATTTATTATGGCATTAAATGGGGGTCGTTCTTTGAGAGGTGAGAACCGTGCAAGGCTCACTCTTCTAGCTGTTCCACCGAAAGATCGAGTGCAGACGCAATCTTTTGGAGAGTGCCGGGGCGCGGGTTGGCATCCGGTTTCTCAAGCTTTGCCAAGGCCGGCTGACTTACCTTCAGGCGATCCGCTAACTCTTGCTGGGTCAAACCGAGATATTCGCGCCAGGCTTTAATCAACGAGTCGCCCTTGACGTTGGCCTTAACCACCTCATGTGGGAATATAATTTCACTTTCGTCGGGGGTATACTGCTCGGCCAGCTTTTTAAACTGAGCCATCGGCACCACGGCAAATGCCGGTTGCCCGTTCATCTCAATTATCTGATGATCTATGTGTCTAGTAAGTGCGCTCATCTCTTTTCTTTACCTCCTGAATCCCTACAATTTTAGGTTCCCCGTCAAAATCAAACAAGACCCGGTAACGACCCACGCGCATACGGTAGTCGTATTTATGCTGCTTCAAGCTTACGACGTTATTCCAGTGTTCAGCCGGTTGGGACAAGGAATCAACAGCATCAACAATTAATAATTGATACATCTGCGGAACCCTCTTCAATTGCTTGCGGGCCCGGCTGATCCATTCGATTTTGTTCATATCTTATTTATAACCAAATATAACCTTTGTGTCAAGGCAGAGGTTATAATTGTCGGGCGGAAATTTACACCGGGGTTGATTTTGCTGACAACGATACTCTCAAGATCCAAGATCATGTAACATGGTTCCTATTAACCAAAAAAGCCGGGAAACTCCCCGGCTTTTTTGCCTTAATCTCCTCTTCGTGACTCTGCAAAACCAACCATCCGATAATTTAAAAAATTAGACTCTATTTTTAATCATTTTTTCATAAGTTGCGGGTTTTTGATGTGGTTTCATTTTCTAATCAGCTATAAAGTAAATGCTGGACTAAATTAGTCTTGAAGAAAGCTTTAGCATAATGCTGAGATTACAACTCGCAAGAAAAAGGAGGCACCAAATGAGCAAACTGAAGTTTCTATCTAAATTCACTACGATTCTAGTCTTGGCATTTTTGCTTAGCGGAAATGCGTTGGCGGATACGTCGGCAAACCTTATCCATGATGCGGAACAGTCAATACTGGTTGAGCAATATGGTGAAAAATGGGATGCCCAGGACAAAATCCTTCAGGCAGAACTTGATGCACTTTATAAAAAATACGGCAAGAGACCGAACATCATCCACATCATGTGGGATGACACCAGTTTTGGTGAGGTCGGCATACCGGTCATAAATAAAATCAGGGGGTTTGATACTCCCCGACTGAATAAAATGGGACAAGACGGAATTACTTTTACCAGAATGTACACCGAGCCTTCATGCACACCGACCCGGGCAGCAGCACTCACCGGGCGTCTGGCTGTCCGAAGCGGTATGTATACGGTTGCTTTTCCTCCGGAAGGATCGGGACTGCCTGCCGAAGAAGTGACCATTGCGGAAGTGCTTTCTCAAGCCGGCTATAACACAGCGTTTTTTGCCAAAGCCCATCAGGGTGATATCGAAGAAAGCTATATGCACAATCAGGGATTTGATGAGGCTCAGTTTTCGTTGTACAACCAGTTTGGGCCAATGATGTGGCATAAAACGGGCGAGGCCTCTAACGGAACCATCGGTTTTACGCCGGATATGACCGAGAAAAAATATCTGGTGGATCAAACCTGGCGCCCTTATGGCTATATCATGGACGTCGAAGCTAAAAAAGGGGGCAAAGCACGTGAAACCCTGCCGCCGACTCTTGAAAACTACCGTAAGATAAACGAGAGACATCAGGAAAAGGCGCTTGATTATATTCAACGAAAGGCAAATGACAAAAAACCCTTCTATATGGCGTACTGGCCAAATGTCTTTGATTTTATGCGGGAAGGGCATGATTTTACAAC
>JAUVDU010000010.1 GCA_030595135.1 Deltaproteobacteria bacterium
CCGTGGTGCCGGGTGGTCCGGTTGGTGTCTCTTTAAAAAGAGAGCGGAGGTTTAAACCAACATCTTACATGAAGGAGAAAGACAAATGGCAATGGTAACAATGCGACAGTTGCTTGAGTCCGGTGTTCATTTTGGTCATCAAACCAAGCGCTGGAATCCCAAAATGAAAAAATATATTTTCGGGGCTCGTAACGGAATTTACATCATTGATCTGCAGAAAACTATCAAACTCTACCGGAAGGCCTACAAAACTATTGTCGATACGGTTGCCGATGGTGGCGATGTTCTTTTTGTCGGAACTAAAAAACAGGCTCAGGAGAGCATTAAGGAAGCTGCCGTAAATAGTGGTATGTATTGGGTTAACAATCGTTGGCTTGGCGGCATGATGACCAATTTTAATACGATTAAAAAAAGTATCAACCGGTTGAAAAAACTGGAAACTATGAAAGAGGATGGAACCTACGAGCTCTTGCCGAAAAAAGAGGTTCTCAAGTTAGAGAAAAAACGTGAAAAACTCGAAAAGAACCTGGGCGGGGTCAAGCATATGAAAAAGAACCCGGCCTGTATCTTTGTTATTGATACCAAGCGTGAATCGATTGCCGTAGCGGAAGCCAACAAACTCGGTATTCCGGTAATGGCAATTGTTGATACCAACTGTGATCCTGATATGGTTGACTATGTAGTTCCGGGGAATGACGATGCCATCCGTGCAATCAAACTCTTCTGTACCAGTATTTCCGAAGCTTGTATTGAAGGTAAAGCTTTAAGAGATGAGAGAATGCTGGCTCGTGAGCAAGAGGATGTCGAAGTTATAGTTGATGATGGCAAAATGCCGATTGTTGAAAGAGTCGGCGAAGAAGAAGCTGCGGCGGCAACGACCGAAGCAAAATCTTAATGGTGTCGTAAAAAAATTAATTTGTCCTGAAACCGTCTACCGGCTTTGGTCGGCATGACGGTTATGGGGCAGGTTACGAGTTCATCAATAAATTAATAGAATATTGCAAATAGATGGAGATAAGATAATGGCTCAAATTACAGCGGCAATGGTCAAGGAGCTTCGCGAGAAGACCGGTGCCGGAATTATGGATTGTAAGGGTGCTTTGAAAGAAAAAGAGGGCAACCTTGAAGAGGCTTTGGTCTTCTTGCGTGAGAAAGGATTGGCTTCAGCTTCGAAAAAGGGCGGCCGGATTACTTCGGAAGGGCTGGTCGCTTCCTATATTCACGCCGGCGGAAAAATCGGGGTTATGGTTGAAGTCAACTGTGAGACCGATTTTGTTGCTCGGACTGATGGTTTTATCGATTTCGTTAACGACATCGCTATGCATATCGCCGCCGCCGCTCCGGTCGCTTTAGCCCGCGAAGATGTGCCGGCTGAGGTTGTTGAAACCGAGCGCGGTATTTTTCGTACCCAGGCTTTAGATAGCGGCAAGCCGGAAAAGATCATTGACAAAATCATTGTTGGAAAAATCGAAAAATTCTTCAAGGAAAGTTGCCTGATGGAACAGGCCTTTGTTAAGGATACTGATATTTCAATCGAAGATTTTGTTAAAGCTATGATCACTAAAACTGGTGAGAATATTAGTATTCGTCGCTATACCCGCTTTGTCATGGGCGAAGGCCTCGAAAAAAGAAGTTGTGACTTGGCCCAGGAAGTAGCCGACCAACTTAAGTAACCTGTAAAGGAATCAATATATTGGGCTCTAAACTCGCATTTAAACGGGTTCTGCTGAAACTTTCCGGTGAAGCCCTGATGGGCTCTGGTGAGTATGGTATTGAGCCCTCGGCGATTTCCGGATTTGCTGAGGAGATTGTCGAAATTCATAAACTTGGTCTGCAGACAGCAGTTGTCATCGGCGGCGGTAATATTTTTCGTGGTATAACCGCTTCCGCCAAGGGTATGGATCGCTCTACCGCTGATCATATGGGTATGTTGGCCACGGTAATCAACGGTCTCGCCTTACAGGATGCAATTGAGCGTTTAGGGGTGAAGGTCAGGGTTATGACGGCGATCTCCATGCATGAGGTTGCCGAACCCTATATTCGCCGCCGGGCTGTCCGACATCTGGAAAAAGATCGGATTGTTATCTTTGTTGCCGGAACCGGCAACCCTTTCTTCTCAACCGATACGGCGGCAGCCTTAAGGGCGATGGAGATTCAGGCTGATATTATTCTTAAGGCGACTAAAGTCGATGGTATCTATGACAGCGACCCGGTTACCAACCCTGAGGCGAAGCGTTTTGACCAGCTAACCTACCTCGATGTGTTACAGAAAGGTTTAAAAGTTATGGATGCGGCGGCCATCTCGGTCTGTATGGATAACAACCTGCCTATTCTTGTCTTTAATCTGACTGAACGAGGTAATATCAAGCGCGCAGTCTGTGGTGAAGAGATTGGCACACGGGTCGGCAATTAATTATTTTTAAGGCAACCTTCAAAATAGGAGTGAGAGATGAGCCAGGAAATGGTTACTGAAGTTCTCGACGATTGTAAAGAAGGCATGCAGAAAGCAATAGAGGCTTTGAAGCGTGATTTAGGCCGGGTTCGTACCGGCAGAGCTTCTCTATCCCTGCTTGACGGTATCAAAATTGATTATTTCGGTACTCAGACTCCGCTAAACCAGGTTGCATCACTGGCTATACCGGAAAGTCGTATGATCTCTATACAGCCTTGGGATAACACGGTCATCCCGCTCATTGAAAAAGCCATCAATAAATCTGATTTAGGTATTAATCCCAGTAACGATGGGAAGCAGATTCGCCTGGCAATTCCCCGGCCCACCGAAGAGCGTCGCAAAGAGTTGGTGAAAGTCGTTAAGAAAATTGGTGAAACCAGTAAGATCTCGTTGCGTTCAAATCGTCGAGATGGTATCGAAATGCTCAAATCTTTGGAAAAAGATAAAGATATCACCGAAGATGAAAATAAAAAAGGGCAGGGTGAGATTCAGAAACTGACTGATGACTTTGTCAAACAGGTTGATGCTGTTATTGCTGATAAAGAGAAAGAAGTAATGTCAATCTAAAAAACTAGAATGGAGGAAAGAATGTACGTAATTAATGATGAATGTGTTGCTTGTGGTACATGTGCGGAAGAGTGTCCTGAAGATGCAATCAGCGAATCTGGTGATGTTTATGTAATCGACCAGGAGAAATGTATTGAGTGCGGCGCTTGTGTTGACGTTTGTCCGACTGATGCCATTGATGAAAAGTAAAAGTTTTTCATTTGTCTCATAAAAAAAGGGGCTGTCATAATGACAGCCCCTTTTTTTATGTTTTTTAATATTACTGAACATCCTCCGAGAACATTTAAGTTGACTTTTCTTTTCGGTAAACGTAAATATCGTCACCGTTGTTAACTAGTTTGGGAAAGTATATTTAAAGGTTTAAAATGTTTGGTATCGGCATTACGGAAATAATCATTATTCTGGTCGTGGCTCTACTAGTTGTCGGCCCCAAGAAACTACCGGAACTCGCCAAAACACTAGGTCGCGGCCTGGCTGAATTTCGGCGGACGGCGGATGATTTTAAAGCAAGTGTCTATCAAGATGATGACTCTGTGGCTAAGGATCGACAAAAAAGTGAACAGCAGCGACAGATCAGTAAAATTCAGTATCCTGAAGATCCTCCGGCTCCTGGATCCGACCTGCCCGATAAAAGCCCGGAAACCGAAAACAGTTTTGCCGAAGATCGTGGTGAGAAGGAAATAACTGAAACCAAATCATGACTTCGAGCAAAGCCGAAAACTCTGAAAAACAAGATAGTGAGATGCATCTCACCGACCATCTTGAGGAACTTCGTAAACGTCTTATTGTTGCGTTCATAGCAATTGCCGTAGCTACGGTTGGGGCCTACTATTTTTCCGAAGATCTCTTCCGCTTGCTCATGGCGCCTTTACTTAACGTCATGCCGGCTGATAGCGGTTTGATCTTTACCAGTCTGACGGAAACTTTTTTTACTTACCTTAAGATTTCACTCCTGGCCGGTTTTTTCATTGCTTCGCCGGTTGTTATCTACCAAATTTGGCGGTTTTCGGCTCCCGGGCTTTACGCTAAAGAAAAACGTTATGTTTTTCCCTTTGTTTTTTTTGCCACCATCTTTTTTGTCGGTGGGGCTATGTTCGGCTATTTTGTCGTTTTTCCTTTTGGCTTTAAATTCTTTATGGGTTTTGCCACTGACTTCATAACACCGATGCCTACAGTCAAAGAGTATTTCTCTTTTGCCGTGCGCCTCCTGTTTGCTTTCGGAGTTGTTTTTGAACTGCCGGTGGTGACCGCATTCCTGGCACTATTCGGCTTAGTTACGGCCAAATCTTTGGCTGACAAACGTAAATATGCAGTTCTTGGATCATTTGTTATCTCTGCAATTTTAACTCCGCCCGATGTGGTCAGCCAACTGATGATGGCCGGTCCAATTATAATTCTCTACGAAATAAGTATTATTGTTGCCCGTATTTGTGGACGCAAAAAAAAGGCTGACATCGAGGAGGAGGGGAGTTGATTGTTTTAAAATGAATATTCTCCCGCTTTATGACGGTCTGCCTAAAGCCCGCCAGCTACGTCAGTTGCTGACGGCCTTGAGTAATGGTGAATTGGCAATAATTCCGACTGATACCAACTATGCCGCAGTCTGTTCTTTGGGTAGTAAGAAGGGGATAAATCGTCTTTATGCCTTGGAAACCGGCCGCCACGAAAAAAAAATCACTCTTTTGTGCGCTGATTTAAAAGATATCAGTCTCTATGCTGATATCAGCAACCCGGCCTACCGTTTGATGAAAAGCTTGCTTCCCGGCCCCTATACATTTATTCTGCCGGCTTCACGTCTGGTTCCGAAAATGGTATTGACCAAACGTCGCACCATTGGTGTCCGGTCTCCGGATCATGCCGCCTGTCTGACGATCCCGGCTGAGCTCGGTACCGCCCTGCTCGCTGTTAGTGTCAAAGATATTGCAACTGGGGGAGAAAATTCGATCTTATCTTTGGAGAGTGCCCTGCAAAATCAAGTTAGTTATCTGTTTGATGCCGGAAATATCGATTCTGAATCCTCAACAATTATTGATATGACTGGTAGTGAGTATGAAGTTATACGTCAAGGTAAAGGAAAAATTTGATGGCTTCGTAAAATGTCCACCTGCTTCGTTTTGCTTCAACCTTCGTCACTGCGACGTACTATCGTACGCCTCATTCCTCAGGTTTCGCACGCCTCGCATCTGAACATTTTACTTTGCCATCCGGAAATTGATGTTTTTGTGGATGGATTAAGCTGAAATATACGTGAAAAGGTTGACGAAAGCCGGGATGATTTGCTAAGAAGGTTTAGACTCTTCAAAATTTATCAAGGATTATACGATTATGAGCAGATTAATTAAAGCACTGGTGGTTATTGTTCTCATTTTTGGTGGTGCGGGTCTGATTGCGGCAAGCTACTATTTTGCTCCGGTTATAGAAGCTAATCAACGTGGCGTTGTCATGACCGGTGATGCCGACCAAGGTGAAAATCTAACCGTTTTGGCTCCAGGTAAACATTATTGGTTTATTTCCGGATATAATCCGATTACGACGACGCTGGCCTGCATTGAGATCAGCGAGAAAGAACTCTCTTTAGTTGGTTCTGCCGACGAAGAAAAATCCGGATTATTGTTAACCAGTAAAGATGGCGATTCAATCAAAGCTGAGTTTGTGGCTTGGTTTAAAGTGGTTCCAGCCCAGGCCGGGCTTTATTTAGCCTCTTTAGGTGGCAGCGATGCAGATAAAATGGTGACTGAGATCATCACGACAACTGCTCGGGAGCAAGCCGCATACCATGATGCCGGAACTTTTTATGATGGCAAGGTTCAGACTGACTATCTTGAAACAGTCAAAAAAGATATCAATCAACAGTTGGCAAGCAGAGGACTGGAGCTGACTATTTTTAAATGTAACAAATTCCATTTTTCAGACAATTTACTGAAAAAATTTGCCGAGATTAAAAAAGCTGAAGAGACCATTGAAATCAATAAAGTCAAGGTGAAAGCTGCAGCGGTGGCCGCTCAGGAAACGGAAGAGGCTGCCAAAGGCCGTAAAATGGCCGCATTACAAGAGGCGCAAGCTCGTAGAGAGAGTGTTATAATGGCCTCTGAGGCCCAGATAATTGCGGCCAAGAATTGGGTGACGGCAGAAAAGATAAAAGCTGAAGTGATGTTGGTACGGAGCCAGACCAAAGCGCAAGCGATGCAGATTGAAGCGGCGGCAAAAGTTTTTGCCGGTCCGGAAGGGGAACGTTTCTTACGTTACCGAATCGCTGATTCTCTGGCTGACGCATGGTCGCAGCGCAACCAGGTCAACCCGGCTTCCGGTGAGATGGGCTTGGACGGTATAGCCGCTGGTATCACTTCACTTTCCACACCACCAAGTGAAGCTCTCATGAAAGAGTAAAAAGCAAACAGTAAATTGATAGTTGTAACGGTAAAAAATGAAAATCAGGAGGCAAAGTAGGTTGACAGGTCTACTTTGCCTCTATTTTGTTGAATTGTCGTTTGTCTCAAGGCCCTCTAGAATTTGATCCAGACTTTCCTCATCATCCATATCAAGTTCCAGTTCTATCATATCTGTATCAGGAGTATCAGTTGGCGAATTAAGGCTGATATCACTTTCAAGATCATCCTCTGAAAATTCAAATGGGGTATTGCTTTCTAACTGATTTTCGATCACAGGCTTATCATCATTCGAAAATAGAGCGAAATCGGTTTCCTTGTCCACCTCTTCTTCTAGAGAGTTAGCCATGTCATTTAGTTCTAACCCTTTTAGAGGGACGTCTGCATCGTTAAGTTCCACCCCCCCAACTTCAATTCTATTAGGCAACTCCAACTTAGTCTCTGATGAGTCATCCAGAGTTACTTTTCCACGAGGTTGCATTTTATCCATGCTGCCAAGGGATCCGAGTTCTGAAGAGATTTCCTCGGATAAATCTGTAGCATTTAGCTCCCCTGGAGTTGGAATCTTTTGAGAATCCGGTAGAGGATCGAAGAGCGACGACGAAGAAAAATCGGCTTCAGAAGAAGATAGCGCTACGGCCGCTGGCGGCGCACTCTCGACAATCTCTTCCGTTTTATCTACATCATTTGGCTCATCATTTAATCCGACAAAAAGGGTTGGCTCACTCATCTTAAGATTGAGAGCTTTACGGCTGTCATCAAGAATTTCGCCACATTTTTTGCACTCCCGCAGGTAGTCAAAACTGGTATATCCACATTTAGGACACTTCACAAAAACCTCCCGATTCGGTTATGAAACCATCAAATATTACCTTTTATAAATTGTACTAAAGTCAGGGCTGAAACGACAGCCGTTTCCAGGCGCATAATCCGTTTCCCTAAACTGCTAATCATATAGTTGCGTGAGCGCAGAAAATCTATCTCATCCGTACTGAAACCACCTTCAGGGCCCAGAACCAGTCTCGTCGCAATATCTTTGTTGAGCCCTAATGCTTTAATCGGCTGGGCGTCATAAGCCGGCGGATGGAATACGATCCGGTCAATCGGGGAAGTCCTATCTTTAAAGTTCTCTTCCAGATCAATAAGGGCGGTTGGCCGGTCGATTCTCAGTTGGTACGGGTTGCCGGACTGTTTGAGGCTGGCAATCGCAATGCGTTGCCAATGTTGGTACCTTTTTTCGATCTTATCATCAGAATCGATACGTACAACCGTTCTGGAGGTCAGCAGCGGAGTAAATTCAGTAACTCCGAGTTCGACGGCCTTTTGGATAATAGCGTCCAGTTTACCGCTTTTGGGTATAGCCACCAGAAGTTGTAAGGGCAAAGGTTGAGGGGCAGTTTCAGATTTTATGATTTCAACCTGTAACTCCTTTTTTAGGTTGTCAACCGCCGTAATCCTGCCCTGACATGATTGCCCCCGGCCATCAAGAAAATCGATGTAATCACCAATTCGCCGACGCAATACTTTTATCTGGTGCCTAAATTCATCTCCCGCAAAAACTGCTTTGCGGTGATCTATAGATTCAGTATAAGCAAACTTTGACATTTTCAGCAAGCTATTTTTATGCCAGGAGAAAGATCAGGCTATTTTATACGAGCAAAAAGGTCGAACTCATGGCAATCATGAATCTCGACATCGACGATTGAACCAGGTTCGGCGTCACCTTCAGTAATATAGGTTAAACCATCAATTTCCGGGGCCTGGAAAGCGGTTCTTCCTTGCAGAAGAAGATCGCTTTCCTGACTGAGTCCTTCGATCAACACTTTCCTGGTTTGCCCGATCTCGGCCCGCAAACGTTTTTCAGTGAGGCTCTGTTGGATGTCCAGTATAGCCTGCAGACGTTCCTCTTTCAAGTCCTGCGGAATTTGCTGGGGAAATTTGGCAGCTCGACTGCCCTCTTCCGGCCAGTAAGCAAAGGCGCCGAGATAAGCAAAAAAACCTTCCTCTATAAAATTGAGTAGTTTTTTGAAATCGTCTTCACTCTCTCCGGGAAAACCGACTATCACCGTACTGCGCAGGTAAATGTCGGGAACTCTGTTTTTAATCGTTTCTAAAGTTCGACGAATATCTAAAGCTCGATCATGGCGGCCCATGCTTGCTAAGATGGTGTCACTAATGTGTTGGATCGGGATATCAATATAGTTGCAAATCTTGCTCTCTTTGGCTATTAGCTCAATCAACTCAGCCGATATCCGATGGGGATAGGCGTAGAGCAGTCGCAGGCGACCAAGTGAAGGAATCCGGCTTAAGGCTTTGAGCAGATCGTTAAGCTGGGTGTTTTCGACAAGGTCATTACCGTAGGCGGTAATATCCTGGGCGACTAAGTTAATCTCCCGAACCCCGGCTGTCACCATCTGCTGAGCCTGGGCAACAAGGATCTCAAGCGGTACGCTTTGCTGCGGCCCCTTGATGCTTGGAATCATGCAGTATGAACAGCGATTATCACAGCCTTCAGCAATTTTAAGATAACTATAAGCCAAAGGCGGCGAGATTTGTTGAGGGACAGAGTGGAGCTCGCCGTAGTTTAAGGGGCCGATTTCACAACTGGTTTTATCCTGACCGGGATTGGCCAGAAATTTTTTGATAGCGGTTGGTATTTTATGAAAATCAGCCGTCCCGAAAAGCAGATCAATTTCGGGAATCTCTTGTCCGATTGCGGCTCCGTATCTTTGCGGCAGACACCCGGTCACCACCAGAAGACGGCAACAACCCTCTTTTTTGAATCCGGCCAGATACAAAATAGTGTCGACCGCTTCCTCAACTGCCGGCTGAATGAAGGCACAAGTATTAACAATGATTACTTCAGCTTCATCAGGCTCGGCCAGCAATTGAAAATTATTCTTTAAAAGGAGGTAGACCAATTTTTCTGCATCAACTTCATTTTTGGGACAACCCAGATTAACAACAGCGGTTTTCAACATAGATTGTAACTATTCAGTGATAGGGTGTTTTGTATCTTATTTGAGATGAATTTCAGGATAATCTGGGGACATAACCAGATTCTCCGTAGGAAATCGAGATTGTGTCCCCAGATTATCCGGGTTTGCTGAATAGTTACCATAAATTAAACTTTAACGGTATCAATCCAGTTATTATCATCAGGCTGGGTACCGTATTGAATCCCGGTTATTTCATCAAAAAGTTTTTGTGAAAGTTCACCGACCTCACCATTGTTGATGACTGAGTTGTTCTCTTTGTATTGAATGGAGCCCACCGGCGAAATGACGGCAGCGGTTCCGGTGCCGAACATCTCTTGCAAATGGCCATTGCCGGCGGCCTGCATGACTTCGTCAATACTGATCTGTTTTTCAACGACCGGAATATTCCATTTACTAAGGATCTTAATCGTTGAATCTCTGGTCATACCCGGCAGAATGCTGCCATTTAACGGAGGCGTGATGACCTCGCCGTCGATCTTGACCATGATATTCATGGTGCCGACCTCTTCCAACCATTTCAATTCGTGGGCATCGAGCCAGAGAACCTGGGTAAACCCCTTTTTTTGGGCATTTACAGCCGCCAGCAGGCTGGCGGCATAGTTGCCGGGGGTTTTGATTTCGCCGATGCCGCCGCGAACGGCCCGCACATATTTATCTTCAACCATGATTTTTACCGGATTGAAACCTTCGGCATAGTAGGCTCCGACCGGCGAGAGAATAATCATCAATTTATAGGTATGCGAAGGGCGAACACCGAGAAATTCATCGGTGGCAAAAATAAAAGGCCGGATATAGAGGGCCGTTCCATGGGCTGAAGGCACCCATTGATTATCAACCTCTAGAAGTTTTTCCAAACCGGCAAAGAGCTCTTCAATATCAATCTCAGGGATACAAACTCTTCTGGCGGAATCATTAAAACGGCGAAAATGATCACGGGCCCGGAAGAGGTTGATATTGCCGTCATTGGCCCGAAAAGCTTTCATTCCTTCAAATATCGCCTGGCCGTAGTGGAGAGCCATCATCGACGGGTCGATTTGAATGGGACCGTAGGGCTCGATACGGGTACCATGCCAGCCCTTTTCCAGATTATAATCCATGACCAACATGTGATCACTGAAATGAACCCCGAAACCAAGCTCGTCGGTAGTTGGAATAGTTTTGCGATTTTTACATAAATTGATAGCTATGTCCGCCATTTTTTTAATCCTTTTTTTCAGTTTATTAAATTATTCGTTTGATTCTATCATGACAATTCGGTGTTTAAGTAAATCCATCTCTTTGATGGTTGCCTGAACCGTTAGGCGATCACCAAAAAGTCCAATCAACTCAACTCCGCCCTCATCAAGAGGGGTGATGAGGGAGACATCTTCCATCAGAAGTTTTTCGCCGCCCGCTTGGTCAAGCAGGTAAGCATTTGATTGACACATGATATTGACTCCGTTACAGTAGTTCCAGTTAGGCTATAATGTGTTAGTAGGAATATCTGAATTTTCTTTAACACAAGGGGTCACTTTAGTGCAAGTCTTGAAGAGTAACAATTAAATATTTATTATTAGTAGTGTTTGAAGTTGACAGTATCGCCATAATCAAATAAAACGACGCTTTTAACTGATTTTTACAACCAGGGTGAGGGAGACAGGCTTTAAAGATGGGATTAATAGTACAAAAATATGGTGGAACCTCCGTCGGTTCAATTGAACGAATCAAGAATGTGGCCCGGCGGGCGGTGGCCACGAAAAAAAGTGGTCACCAGGTTGTGGTTGTACTTTCAGCTATGTCCGGCGAAACTGATCGCTTGATTAATTTGGCCAATGAAATAGATCCTGAGCATAATCGCCGCGAGCATGATGTCCTGGTCTCTTCAGGAGAGCAGGTTTCCGTAGCCTTGTTAGCTATGGCAGTAGAGACTTTGGGTGAAAAAGCGATCTCTTATTTAGGCTCTCAGATCATAATCAGAACCGACAGTGATCACAGCCGGGCTCGGATCATGGATATCGATGGCAGCCGGATCAAAAAGGCCTTGGACAACGATCATATTGTTGTGGTTGCCGGTTTTCAGGGGATTGATGCGTCTGGAAATATTACAACTTTGGGTCGTGGCGGTTCGGATACCAGTGCTGTAGCTGTGGCTACGGCTCTGTCGGCTGATGTTTGTGAAATCTATACAGATGTCGATGGAATCTATACAACCGATCCCAACATCTGTAACGAGGCTCGCAAGCTGGATCGAATCTCTTATGATGAGATGCTTGAACTGGCCAGTCTTGGGGCTAAAGTTTTACAGATTCGCTCAGTTGAATTTGCCCAAAAATATGGCATGCCGATTCACGTCCGTTCGAGTTTTACTGATTGTCAAGGAACTATTGTCTGCAAGGAGGAAGAGGGTATGGAAAAAGCCATCGTTTCCGGTGTCGCATATAACAAAAATGAAGCTAAAGTTACAATTTGCGGAATTCCTGACCGACCCGGAGTCGCGGCTTCTATCTTTTCCGCGATATCAGCTCAAGGAATTGTTGTTGATATGATTATCCAGAATATCTCGGATGAAGGGCTGACCGATTTAACCTTTACCGTGCCGAAACTTGATTACGATCACGCTCTGACTGCATTGCAAAATATCAATCAGGAGATCGGTGCCCGAAACATTAATGGTGATAAAAATATCGCCAAGGTCTCAATTGTCGGAATCGGTATGCGAACCCATGCTGATGTCGCCAGCCGCATGTTTGCAACTTTGGCTCGGGAAAATATTAATATTATGATGATCAGTACCTCCGAGATCAAGGTCTCCTGCGTAATTGCGGAAAAATATACGGAATTGGCAGTGCGGGTTTTACATCAGGAGTTTGAGCTAGCCGAAGAAACCAAAATCGAGAATTGATGGCGTCGCAAAAAGTCCGATCTCCTGCGCACCCCAAGGGCACTTCCTGCGGGGCGTCGTAGTGATTTTTCAGACACTCGACATACTACTTGTATGGTCTCGCGCCTGAAAAATCACTACTCCTTGGATATCGAAATTTTTGCTTAGCCATCCTATGACTTTTACAGTGTTAATAATCGA
>JAUVDU010000363.1 GCA_030595135.1 Deltaproteobacteria bacterium
ATTCTACCTTGCCAGTCTGTTCTTG
The DNA here is from genome assembly GCA_030595135.1 of Deltaproteobacteria bacterium. Lineage (GTDB taxonomy): Bacteria > Desulfobacterota > Anaeroferrophillalia > Anaeroferrophillales > Tharpellaceae > Tharpella. Next base: position 26 of record JAUVDU010000363.1, read on the forward strand.
GTCCCGGAGGGCCGAGTGCCGGATTGCGGCGACAAGAGAGGGTGATTGCCAGGCAGAAAAGGCCGGCGATTAAAAGTCCCGGAAGAATGCCGGCCATAAAAAGTTTGCCGATTGATTGTTCGGTCATGATCCCATAGACAATGAAGACCACGCTGGGTGGGATGAGCATGCCGAGGCTGCCGCCGGAAGCCACGGCACCGGTGGCCAGCTCCATCGAGTAGTTGTAGCGTTTCATCTCCGGCAGGGCAACGGTGGCCATGGTCGCGGCGGTAGCCGGAGAGGAGCCGCAAATCGCTCCAAAGGCGGTACAGGCTCCAACTGTTGCCATAGCCAGACCACCAGGTCGGTGGCCGATAAAGGCGTAGGCGGTATCATAAAGGCGCCGACTGATACCGGCGTGGAATGAGACCTGTCCCATAAAGATAAAAAGTGGAATAACGGTCAGGCCGTAAGAACTTAAAGTGGAGAAGACATCTCGGGCCAGCAGCGATAAGGCCGCGTCAAGGTTGACCAGCTGGACAAAACCGATAAAGCCGACGATGGCCATGGCAAAACCGACCGGAATCCGGGCGAAAAGGAGGACGATTAAAACCGCAAGACCAATCAAGCCGATGGTACAGGGACTCATGTTGCCGGTACTTTCTGTTTTAGGGTTGCAAGCTCAAGTAGAAGCACGATGCAGACCAGTAGCGAAGCGGCGGAGATAGCATAAACTACGGGGTAAAAAGGCATCTCCAGACTTAAAGTAACTTCTCCGCTGGTTCTGAGTATGTTGGCATAGAGAAAAGATTGCCAGGCAATCAAAGCGAAGAGAAAGAGACTTAGCAAATTGGCGATAATCGTACAGAACTTTTGCCCCGCTGCGGGCAGTTTTTCGACTATGAAATCTACGGCAACATGACCTTTACTTAAAGTGGTGGCCGGGATGGCAAAGGCGATCGTTAGAGCTCCGAAAAGTCCGACGAGTTCGTAAGTGCCGAGAATCGGGTGTTTAAAGAAACGCAACAAGACATCCGCACAAGTTAACAGCATCATCGCAATAATGCTGGCCGCTGCCAGATAATTCATCAGCTCTACTAACAGTTTGGTGATTTTGGTCACGCCCTTTAAACCCCCTTTAAGTTGCTTTTAGTTCAGCATCTCTTTAATCTTGGCTACGACTTTGTCTCCGGGTAAACCTTTACTTGTAGTTTTTTTGATGTAGTCATCCAGTATTGGTTTGACTTTGGCTTGCCACTTAGCGCTTTCAGCCTCGGACAGGGTGTAGATTTTGTTGCCTTTCTCCAGGGTGTAGGCGCGTCCGGCGGCATCAGCGTCATCCCAAGCCTGGCCTTGAACCGCAACCCATTCGCTGCTGACGTCTGTAAAAATCTTTTTCAGGTTGTCAGGCAGGGCCTGCCATTTTCTCTTGTTCATGACGACGAACATAGAGGTCGTGTAGCCGATACCCGGAAGATCGGTACTGTATTTAATAACTTCGCCCTGTTTCCAGCCTTTGAGAACTTCGATTGGTCCGATAGTTCCGTCAACCGTGCCTTTCTGTAGAGCCTCATAGGTGTCTCCCTGAGGCATGGCGACCGGCAGGGCTCCAAGCGTCTTGACGATTTTGGCGCTGAGCCCGGTCGAGCGTATTTTTAATCCTTTAAGATCGGTCAATTGTTGAACCGGTTTCTTTTTAGTGTGGAGAACGCCGGGGCCATGGGCATGGATATAGAGAACTTTTGTATCCTGAACCTCTTTAGGGTTGAACTCTTTGGTGATCGCCGTGGCAATTTTTGTGGCGGTTTTGCCGTCGGGATAGCCGACCGGTAGATCAAGCCCTTCAAGCAGAGGGAACCTTCCTCTGGTGTAGGCAAAGCAGGACATGCCGATATCGGAGATACCGTTAACCACGCCATCGTAAACCTGTGGCGCTTTGGTTAAGGTGCCGCCGGGGTAGACTGTAATCTCAACCTGGCCGTTACTGCGTTTTTCAATCTCTTTGGCCCAGGCCTCTCCGGCTTTACATTGAGCATGCGAGGGCGGAAAGAAGATGCTGTATGAGAGGCGAATTTTTTTCTCTTTGGCGATACTGTTGACGGGAAGTATGAAGAGGATTGCGGCTGCCATTAAAAATAGAAAGCAATAAAAACGGGTATCTTTTTTTCTGTTCATAATACACCTCAGCTGCAAAAAAATGGGTAAAATGGATCGACTTGTAACTCTGAATTGGGATGATAGTACTTAATTTCTCGAAATGCAAGTATAAACTGAAAGATTATTGTATGTTATGTTTGATGGCGATATAGGATGGCTAGGAGTCAGTCTAAATTTATTGTTTCAGCATGAGACGATACTGACTTTTGTTTCGGTTAAATTAATTAAGATGCCGAATTTATCTTGACAAAGCTTAAGCCGTTTGATAAAAGCGGCGCTCGATTGAGAAATTGATCGGGGCCGTTAGCTCAGTTGGTAGAGCATCTGACTTTTAATCAGAGGGTCGCAGGTTCGACCCCTGCACGGCTCACCAGAATGAAATCAAGCACTTAGCGTTAATTCGTTAGGTGCTTTTTTCCGTCTTGGGAAAGATTGACCGCCACTTTGACCGCCACTTGGACTTTTGAAACCCGCTTTTTGTTATTTAGGGAAAGATTTCCTTGCTGCTTTGCTGGGCACATAAAAAAGCCCGGCAATAACCGCCGGGCTCTGTTCTCTGTCTAACAAGATTATTAAACCTTCTTGCTCTATATACGTAACTTATCGCTGAGAAGCTCTACTGTGGAGATATCGGTAGGAGTAAGAGATATCCACCATCAATCTTGATGGACTCGTAAAA
>JAUVDU010000330.1 GCA_030595135.1 Deltaproteobacteria bacterium
ATCGCCATGCTGTCTGGGTCGCGATAAAACAGAATTCCGGGGACAACCATACCAATTAGAAACAGACAGAAAAAGCAGGTGTAAATCAAAAGCCAATCAAGTTCAATATGACAATCACTCCCTGCGATCTCCGAAAAAAAAGAGAAGGCCGAGAATTTCCCCGGCCTTCTCTTTTTTTTGTACAAAGCTTCGATGAACCCGTAAAAATCACGGGATGGCTAAGTAAAAATTTCGATAGACGCCCCGCAGGAAGTACTCTTGGGGTGCGACGCCATCAAGCGTTTATGCTAGAAATTCCAAAATTCGTCGATCTCGGCATCGCTGAAATCCCAGATGGCATTATGGGGCGGTACTTTTTCATCAACAAAGAATTCCGGCAAGCGGTCATGAGCGTTGGTGAGACCGGCGGCCTGGTTAAAGCCGCGTTCGGTTTTCAGAACCGACATACCTAAAGCGGTTACGTCATCAGCCGTCATCGAGATACCGAAACGGGCATTAAGCATGTCGACGATTGCGGGCAGGGTTGTTTCATCATCGAGTACCGCAAAAGCGATAAAGAGACAGAGTCCGGTACTGTCGATTGCCGCCGTCGCAATCTGGAGGTTACGGGAGAGTTCAACCTGGCCCTCTTTCTGCAACGGATCGATAAAGCCGCCGCATTTAAGGATATTGGTGGCTACCGAGTAGCCGGCAGTATGATCGGCGCCCATGGTTGAAGTACAGTAGGTAATACCGATCCCCTTGACCGAGCGCGGATCGTAGGCCGGAATCGCCTGATTCTTAACCACCGGTACCCGACTTAAACCGTAAATTTTGCCGGTAACCCCGGCCCCGGAACCTAAAATCCGGCCCAACGGAGTCCCCTCTTTAACCTCTTGCAATAATTTGAGCAGCCCCGGCCCGTCGCCGAAATCTATAATCCCGGCTTCCATCGCCACACCAATAGTCACCGCCATCTCAATTGAATCGACGCCGATATCATCCATGACACTGTCGGCCTGAGCCAGAATATCAAGATCGGCAATACAGCAGTGCGCCCCCATACCCCAGATTGTTTCATACTCAAAACCGGAGGTTACATAATTTCCCTCTTTATCAACATAGACCTGAGAACACTGCATAACACAACCGGCATGGCAGCCATGTTTGACTTTACCGCCCCGAGACTCAATCATCTCGGACATCTTCTCGCCACTGATCATCTCGTGCTGATCATATTGACCGGTACGAAAATTTTTCGTCGGCAGACCACCAACTTCATTAACAATATTAACCAGGACATTGGTACCGTAAGCACCCAAAGCGGAACCGCAAACCGGGTGATCGATCAACGCTTTGGCAAAGGTTTTGGCGGCGACCTTAAACTTCTCTTCATCGACCACAGAAACACGTTTCGGCGCATCGACGGCGTCGATGAGGATATATTTTACGCCTTTAGAACCCATCACCGCGCCTAAACCGCCACGGCCCAGGCTGCGCAATTTACCATCCGGATCCTTAACCGAAATATTGGCTGAAAGCTGACAGCGTTCACCCGCCTGACCGATACTTAAAAGACCGCAATCCTTCTTGTCCGCGACTTTCAACTTTTCAATCAGAGCAAAGTTTCCCTCGCCGAGGAGATCACTTTCAGCTGTAATTTCAACCCCTTCCGACGTAACTTTTAAAGCATAAAACTGGCCTTCGGCCGGAATGCCTTCAAGGATCAGGGCCTTAATACCCATGCGCGCCATAAGTTGGGCCGCAGTACCGCCGGCGTTACACTCTTTAATCCCCTCAGTCAAAGGACTTTTAGCCCCGGCTGAAAGACGGCCGGAGTTGGCTGCCCGCGTCCCGGAGAGCAGGCCGGGAGCAAAAACCAATTTATTATGTTTACCCAGCGGATGACAAGTCGGCGGCACTTCAGCAGCAACCATCGTCGAAGTCAAAGCCCGACCGCCAAGCCCCTGCAAGGGCGCCGGGACATCCTCGATTTTAACACTCAGGTCACCCATATTGACGCGAAAAATTTTATCAGTCATGTTTGTTTCTCCTTTAAATCTATGAAAGTACACTACCGCCCCTGCTATAAATTTACTTGGGCTAATTCTAGGGATATCGGGTTGTTTTCTGTAACGTCTCGCAAAATCTTGTCGTTTTTCCCAGCGAATGGAGCCAAAAAATTGCGACTGTTTGAGCGAGGTACGAGTGAGTTTCGCAATTTTGGCGTAATGAGCGCTGGAAAAACAAAAATTTTGCGTAAGAAGTGGAAGAAAATGACCCGATATCCCGGGTTACAATCACTTGTTAACCAAATTATCTAGCATTTATTCTCTGGATCAAACGCACGGTTTCGGCTGCAGCCTCTTGCGGCAGCAACGCCGTATCGGAGATTCCGGAAATCACCCTGACGATATCATGATCAACCTTTTTATCCTGCCAGACCTGACCCTTGGGCGAGGCGATATAGACGGAAAAATTGTGATGACCGCTACCCGGCCGCTCACCGATCACATGGATAATAGTTGCCGCTTTAGCTGTGCTATCTTTGGCATAAAGGATATTGCCGACCTCATATCCGGCCCGTACCCGGCCGCTGGTGACCACAAGGTTTTTCGCCGACACAGTCATACCGGCAGCTTTAAGATCTTTGTCCAGAGCTGCAAGATAAGGTAATACGTGACCTTCGTCCATCAGAGCCTTCGCGTTGAGACCATCTGAGATAACAACCTGAACATCAGGATTCTTACCACTCCAGGAGGAGCGTAACTTCTCTAAAGTTGCGACCGTCGCCTCACTCAACTCTTCACCGCTGGCCGGACTGGCGATATATTCTTCCCGATCCTCGGATTTCGTGGTAATCTCAAGAGCATTGGGTATGGTTTTGACAAATTCCGGCGTAAACTCGGCCCACAAAGAGATCTTGGCATCGTCATAGAGATCATGAATCCGTTTATCAAGTTCCGGCTCAATATCGTAAACCTTCTCGCCGAACCCTAAAGCCAGGTCAACCCCGCGACCGACGACCTCTTCTACTTTTTGGTTACCTTCAGCATAGATCGCTTCCTGCGAACGTTTATCACCTTTAGCCAGGCAGTACTGATAATAGACCCAAACCGGATCACCGGCATGTTCGGTGAATTCGCCTTTATCATCAATAATTTTTATGCGTTTGTAGAAA